>CANQZR010000029.1 GCA_947628405.1 uncultured Clostridia bacterium | reverse complement strand
AATTTCGCCGTCTGCGGACGGCGACAAGGGGCTTTGCCCCTTGACCCCACCAGCGCGGCTGCGCTGGACCAGCTATTATTTTTTTATTTTGTTCCGCTATATTATCATTTATCGGTAAATATAAAGCCTAAATTATTGAGCTTTCACGCACATTGCCCCCAATCAAGTTAAGACCGATCGGTTTGAACTTGATTTGGGGGCTTCCTCACTATATATTCACAGGGTCATTCATTTTCAAGATATGTTACGCCCACAACGGTGATATTGTCATCACTGCCGTTGGTTTTGGCACGTTCCGCCATGTCCGCCAGACGAATAGGCAGCTTTTTCGGCTGAGCAAGGATATCCTCGATCTCTCCGGCTGTAAGATGATCGGAAAGTCCGTCGGTACACATTATTATAATGTCTCCGTGAACAAGTCCGCCGGATATTTCTTCTATCTGGGGAACGGGATCTTCGTCAAGATTTCCTAACACCGGGAAGATAACGTTCTTTTTGGCGTGATGTATCCTTTCCTCCGGGGTTATCTGACCTTGTTCATAAAGAAGCTGAACAAGCGACTGATCCCTTGAAAGCTGCTTTATTCTTCCGCCGCGGTAACGATACATACGGGAATCGCCGATATTTATCATTATCGTCCTGCCGTCCGGTTCTACGGCAAGAGCGCAGAGCGTGGTCTGCATATTCTCGGTATGATGATTTATGCCGAATTTCTGAAGAACACGGTGTATGGACATTATTTTCTGTTTATAATCTACGGCAGGAGAGGGCTTTACCGACGAAAACAGCTCAAGAGCAATACGCGACGCAACTTCTCCGGAACGTTCTCCGGCTACTCCGTCGGCAACGGCGGCTATTACGGGAACATCAGTCTTATATTCTTTGTGAGAACGGGTGACGACCCTTTTATTTACAAGAAAAGCGTCTTCATTGTGGTCACGGACGTTTCCGACGTCTGTAATTCCGCAGCAGTAAAACACGAACCACTCCTCCTTTCCCCGTATTTCACATTTATCTAACTATATTATATATTAAACCGGACATATTTTCAAGAGGTGATCGGAAAAATCGGCGGCATATTATCGTATCGCACGTTAGGATTTATTTTTTCAAAACTATTTACTAATTCATTTTTTTATATTATAATGATATAATAGAAACGTATAAATTGAAAGGAGTTTTAATATGGAAAAGAAATACGACGGCAGAGAAGATACTATAAATTATCTTAAAGCGGCTGTGCCCATTTCGGCGGCGCTGGTGCTTTTTCTGGTTTCGGCAGGCTTCATAGCTTATAAGCTGATAATAGCTTACCGCCATAACGAACGCTGGAAAGACTATGATGAATGCGGTATATGACACTGAAAGGAAATAAAATGATAATTTACAACGCTGAGATATATTCTTCCGACGGAACGGTGAAGATTCCCACAGGATACGTTGTCTGCGAAAACGGCAGGATATCCGGCATGGGTGAAGGCTTGCCGGCAGAGATCGCTGCCGGGGATATTGACGCAGGCGGAATGAGACTTTATCCCGGTTCTATAGATATCCATACCCATATGGGACTTATAGGCGACGGTCAGGGCGCTGAGGGCGAGGACGTAAACGAGGACAGCGACCCCGTCACCCCTCACCTGCGGACGATAGACGGTCTTTGCTATACCGACGGATATTTTGCCGACGCCGTAAAAGCGGGGATAACCTGCTGCGTTACAGGAGTGGGTTCAACAAACCCTATAGGCGGCGACCTTATCGCTGTAAAAACTGCCGGACGTTCTCCTGATGATATGCTTGTTAAAAGAGTAGGTATAAAATTTGCTCTCGGAGAAAATCCCAAATCCACATTTTCCGAAAGGGATACTGCTCCGATAACAAGAATGGCAACGGCTGCAATTATCCGCGAAGCGCTTTTCAAGGCGCAGAGGTATATGAAAGATAAAGCCTGCGCCGAAGAAAACGGCGAAACTCTTCCCGAATTTGACATGAAGTCGGAAGCGCTCGTTCCGCTGCTTAAAGGCGAACTGAAAGCCCATTTCCATTGCCACCGCGCGGACGATATCCTTACAGCCGTAAGGATCGCCAAGGAATTTGATCTTGAATATGTGCTCATACACTGTACCGAAGGGTATATTGCAGCAGATATACTGGGCAGAGAAAAGGCTTCGGCTGTAGTCGGTCCTGTGATATGCGACCGGGGAAAGCCGGAGCTTGCCGGTCAGAAGCTGGAAAATGCGGCTATACTATATAAAAATGGCGTTAAAACGGCAATATGTACCGATCATCCCGAAACACCTATACAGTATCTTTATACCGGAGCTGCTTACTGCGTAAAAGCAGGGCTTCCAAAGGCAGCGGCTATGAAAGCTATATCTTCAGAAGCGGCTGAAATTGCAGGCATTGCCGACCGCGTGGGTGAAATTGCCGTCGGAAAAGACGCGGATATGTTCCTTGCGGACGGCGATCCTCTTGACCTGATGACAAATGTAAGAATGACGGTAATAAACGGCAGGATAGTTTATAAAAGCTGACATTCAGTATTTAAAAGGAGAATTATGATGAATATTCGTGAGATAAACGTATCCGAAATAGAAAATGCCGTGAGAGATCTTTGTATACAGGCGAACCGGTTTCTTCCGGCTTCTTTGGCAGAATGTATAGGCTGTGCGGTAAACAAGGAAAGATCTCCGGTAGGAAAGGAAGTGCTTTCCGACCTTGTGCGGAATATCGAAGCTGCCGAACGGGAGGAATTAGCTATATGTCAGGATACGGGAATGGCGGTAATATTCCTTGATATAGGTCAGGAAGTCCATTTTACAGGCGGCTCTCTTTATGAAGCTGTAAACAGGGGCGTGTCAAGGGGATATACGGAAGGATATCTGCGGTGTTCAATAGTTTCCGATCCTTTGGAACGGGTCAATACCGGGGATAATACTCCCGCGGTGATACATACGCGCATTGTTGACGGGGATAAAGTCTCCGTTTCGGTGTGTCCGAAAGGCTTCGGGAGTGAAAATATGTCGGCAATGAAGATGTTCACGCCGTCCGCTTCGGCAGAGGATATAGAAAATTTTGTTGTTGAGACCGCTTCAAAAGCCGGAAGCAATCCCTGCCCTCCTATGGTGATAGGGGTAGGGATAGGCGGAGATTTTGAATATTGCGCTTTTCTGGCGAAAAAGGCGCTTTGCCGCGATATTGCTCAGAAAAATCCAAAAGAAACATACAGGAAAATGGAAGAAAATATTCTTGAAAAAATTAACCGTCTCGGCATAGGACCTCAGGGCTTCGGCGGAACGGTAACGGCGCTTTCGGTGGGGATAGAGCAGGCTCCCACACATATTGCAGGGCTTCCTGTGGCGGTAAATATAGGCTGTCATGTGACCCGGCACGCGCATAAAGATATATAATATCAGGCTTTGAGGCTGTCCGGAATGTATCCGGGCAGCCTTTTTTTGTCTGAATTTTTTAAGTTTTCAACAAAAATAGCAAGATATCTGCAAGCTATATTGTTGAAAACAAACAAACCAAACGGAAGATTTTATTAAATTATAATTTAAAATTGTCAATTCGATTTCAAATTATTAGAAAATCTTACAATTAAAGGAAATTTTTATTTCGTTTTAAAACCGATTTAGAAGCTTTGCATAAAAAATATAAAATTTTTTTGTACAATACCCTTGAAAAATGGAATATTATGTAAGCGAATTTACAAATATTTTTAATTATATTGTGCAGAATCAACAAAACACCCTGTTAGAAACGGCTTGACAAACGGCAAAAATGAAATTATAATAATAAAAGTTAAAGAATGGTTACAGCTGTAACCGTTTTGTAACCATTTGTGAAAGGAGTCTTTATGAGTAATAATAACATGGAACACCGTGATAAAAACACGGCTGCGGATTGTAAAAAAGTCTTAAAGAACTTTAAAAGCAAAGCAATGACCGCTGCGGCGGCAATTTGTACCGCTGCTTTTGCAGCGGCGGCAGGATTTGCCCTCGTCGGCAACAATGATATGCCGCTTACGGCAGATATAATCAGTGCAAAGGATCCTGCAAGCGCAGTAAAAACACAGCTTCCGCCAAAAGAATATGATGTGAGCATAAATGTTGACGGAAAAAATATCGTAGTAAAAGCTTCAGGAAATGTAAAGAACGCTCTTGACGCTGCCGATGTTGACGTTTATGATGACGACCTTATAAATATAGGTCTTTCGGAACCCCTTAATCCGCATACAAATATAATTATAAACCGGGTCGATATCGTTGAAGAAGTTCAGGTAGAAGTTCTTGAATACGCCACAAAATACCGTGAGGACGACAGCTATACCATTGGCTATTCGGAAACGATAGTTGACGGCGAAGAAGGAGAAATGGAAACTACACTCAGACATACATATGTTGACGGTGAACTTGTTTCCTCCTCGGTGATAGATACGGATATCACCGAACCGATAGATGAAGTTGTTGTAGTCGGCACAAAGGAATACAATCCTATAGATGACATAAGCATTTCGCAGATACCTGCGCCGCTTGATCTTGTGCTTGACGATAACGGCGTACCTCTTGATTATTCACAGGTATTTACCGGAAAAGCAACGGCTTATTCTGCAAGGTCGGGTGCGCGCACCGCAAGCGGAAGACTTGCTCAGGTTGGAACAGTAGCCGTTGACCCGAATCTTATTCCTTACGGAAGTGAGCTTTACATTGTTTCTACAGACGGTTCCACGATATACGGCTATGCAATAGCAGCCGACACAGGAACGGCTCTTATCGACGGCAGCGTGCTGGTAGACGTATTTATGGAAAGCTATGAAGCAAGCTGTCAATGGGGAGCTAAACAAGTGAACGTATACGTTCTTAACTGAATATGCCGATAGGATACCGGTTTTCACAGAAAACCGGTATTTTTTATGCCGAAAGCCACCGACACGGTCCGAGGGTTTTCGGCATAAAAAATTTCCGCGGAAGAAAATACCGTAAAGGTTTCTCTTCCGCGGATATTCATTCTGAATATTTTTATATAAACACGTTCCGCAAACTCCGCGGTTTTCGCTTCGGCTGCATTATGCCCCGCGCGCCGTCTTTTTGTCGGACGTGGTTTATATAAATAATGTTCCTTATTTGACCTCAAATATGATTATAAAATTATTCCCTAAGCGGAATATACTGGCTTGTCCGCATAAATGCCGTAGATCAGCAGCATACGCCGTGCTTTACTCTGTCTCTTTCCTCCGCACGCTTAGCGTCGTTCCATCTGTCAAGCGTTCCCGTCAGATAGCCGGTAACGCGGCGGATACGCTCGAAAGGAACTTCCTCAAAATGATATTTCAGGTCGACGAAATCGCCGTCAACATTTATTTCAAGGGAAGCAAGCTCCTTGCCGGGATTTTTTTCTTTTACATATTTAACGTAATTGTTCTTTTCCTCTTCGGAAATTGTGCCGCCGTTTACGATTATATCCATAGGACATCTTCCTTTCATTTTTTATTGATTAAATTATACCATTTAAGTATATAAATGTCAATAGGAAATCAGAATTTTTTATCAGAATTTAAAAAGATCACTTTTTCATTTCCTTTTTCATATCTTCAATGATCTTTTCTATATCCTTATCGCGGTATGAAACGCCGCACCATATTTCATGCGCAACGGCAGCCTGCCATACAAGCATTGCCATGCCGCCTACGGCTTTTATGCCGTTCTTTTCCGCAATTTCCATAAGCCTTGTAACATCCGGGTTGTAAATAACTTCAAAAACAAATTTGCAGCTTTTTACGACATCTTCCGTAACGGGACATTCGTCCACTTTAGGGAACATTCCCACCGGGCTTGCATTGACGAGCGTGTCAAATTCACCGCTTATTTCTTCATGCGTGATGACTTTTATTTTTGCGCCGGGAACAAGAGCAAGAGCTTCCTTTGCCGCAGCCTGCGCACCGCCGATAAATTCCGGCAGAGAAACTATTGTCAGATCCGCGCCGTGCAGAGCGGCTTCTATAGCCATCATTCTGCCCACGCCGCCGCAGCCTATCTGCAATACCTTTCCGTCCAGCCGCCCTCCGGCAGCCTCAAGAGAGCGGAGAAATCCATAGCAGTCGGTGTTGTAGCCGATATTTCTGCCGTCCCTGCGTACAACGCAGTTTACCGAATTGTACCGCTTTGCGGATTCGTCCAGCCCGTCCAGATATTTTATTATATCCACCTTATATGGAATGGTAATATTATACCCGTTAAGAGAATTGAGATACGCGGCTTTTCCCTCCAGTTCCTCCGGCGGAAGTTCGCAGACTTCATATTCTGCGGAAGTGTTTCCGTCCAGTTCAAAAAGCCGTTTATGTATAGGCGGCGACATAGTATGTTTGAGCGGATAGCCCAGAAGTCCATATTTTTCCATAATAAATTCCTCCGATCCATAATACGGATCTGTTTTCCTGTATTTTACTTGGATCTGAATATTACGACCCTTTTCTGCAAAAACGCGCCGCTGAGATCATCTCCGCGGCGTGATTTTGAACTTTAATAACGGTAAAATTACTGATTGTCCTCGATATACTTAACAATATCGCCGACGGTCTTGATACCCTCAACAGCTTCGTCGGGGATCTCGATATCAAATTCTTCTTCAAGGCTCATAACAAGATCAACAACGTCGAGAGAATCTGCGCCAAGGTCGTCCTGAATATTTGCGCCTGTTGTTACCTTCTCCTCATCAACGTCGAGCTGCTCAACAATAATTTCCTTTACCTTATCAAATACCATTCTGATAGCCTCCGTTCAAGTTTATTTTATTTATAAAGGAACGAACTATTCCGTACCGAACGAGCCGTCCGAAATTTTCGCCTTTACGCCTGACCGCATCGGAAGATCAAGGAAGAATATCAGCCTTCCTCGAACTCACCGATTTTTCTAAATTTAGTATACCGTTCATTAAGCAAAACGTCAATATCTATTTTCATTTTTTTGTTCAGCGTTTTATACAAAAATTCTGCTATATTTTCGGCAGTCTGACTAACATCATTATGTGCGCCGCCTAAAGGTTCCTCAATTATCTTTTCCGCAACGCCAAGTTCTATCATATCCTCCGCCGTAACTTTCATTATTGAACAGGCTTCCTTTTCCTTTCCGGAATCTTTCCATAGAATAGAAGCAAATCCACGGGGAGAAATTACCGAATATATGGAATTTTCCAGCACTGCAAGGCAGTCGCATACGCCTAACGCCAGCGCGCCGCCGCTTCCGCCCTCGCCCAGAACGATGCTTATTATCGGCGTTTTAAGCCGCATAAATTCCATAAGATTTCTTGCTATCGCTTCGCCCTGACCGCGCTTTTCGGCGTCAACTCCCGCAAAAGCTCCCGGAGTATCAATAAAGCATATCACCGGACGGTGAAATTTTTCAGCCTGCTTTGCAAGGCGCAAAGCCTTTCTGTAGCCCTCCGGATTCGGCATTGCAAAGTTACATTCCTTGTTTTCGTTTATGTTCCTGCCCTTTACCTCGGCAATGACCGTTACCGGTATCCCGTTTATAGAGGCAATTCCGCCCATTATCGCGCCGTCGTCTCCGAAAAGACGGTCGCCGTGCATTTCGATAAATTCGTCGAATATCAGCGGAATATAGTCCCTTACAGTAGGTCTGCCTTTGTGGCGAACGATCTCAAGCCGTTCATACGGGGTGAATTTATTCAGCTTTTCCATTATATTTCCGCCCCCTTATGCAGCTTAAGAATATGGGCAATAGTCCGCCGCATTGATTTTCTTTCAACTATCATATCTGCAAAGCCGTGCTCAAGAGCAAATTCAGCCGATTGGAAATCGTCCGGCAGCCGCTGCCTGATAGTGCCCTCTATTACGCGCCTTCCGGCGAAGCCTATAAGCACTTTCGGCTCGGCAATTATTATATCTCCCAATGAAGCGAACGAAGCCGTTACTCCGCCGGTAGTGGGATCGGTTATTACCGTTATATAAAGAAGTCCTGCGTCGCTGTGCCTTGCCACTGCGCCGCTGGTCTTTGCCATCTGCATAAGGGAAACTATGCCCTCCTGCATTCTTGCTCCGCCTGAAGCGGTAAACATTATCACCGGCAGCCTGTTTTCCGTGGCAAATTCAAAAGCCCTTGTGATCTTTTCGCCCACAACGCTGCCCATTGAAGCCATCATATACCTTGGGTCCATAACGCCCATAACGCATCTTTCGCCGCGTATGGTACATTCTCCCGTTATAACGGCGTCTTTAAGACCGGTGCTGTCGCGGAGAGCCTGCTGTTTTGTTTCATAACCGGGAAAATCTATGGGATTTTTACTCAGCATATCCGCGTCAAATTCCTTAAAGCTGTCCTTATCGGCAATGAGCTTTATCCTTTCCGGCGCAGTCAGCCGGGAATGATAATTGCACTGGGGACACACTTTAAGATTTTTCTCCAGCTCGTCGGTCATTATAACATTCAGACATCTGGGACATTTAAAAACCAGATCCTCCGGCACTTGTACCGCCGTATCCTCCGGTCTGTCGCCGTCCTCTTTGTCATCTTCCGGCGAATTTACGTTAAAACGTGTTTTCACCACGTTGAACAGGTCCTCAAGACCCATATATCTTCACTCCTTATCACAGCAAACGCCGCCGCACGGGTCTGCCAAGAGAAATTTACTGTTTTCAAAAACGTATGAGCATCCAAATAATACTTATTGCCAACAGGATCATTAAAAACTTTTTATACTTCTGCTCTGTTGTGTTCAGCTTTAAAAAAGACAGGCATATTATAAAACCAAAAAACGGGATCGCTATCGTACATATTATCAGCCAAAAATATTTTGAACAAAATTCAGCGGCGTCGGTGAAAAAGTTTGATGAATTGTTCCCGGACTGCTGTCCGCCGCTGTAATATCCGCCCTGACCGCTATTCTTTCCGTACTGCCCGGTCTGACCGTACTGTCTGAACGTGTTCCCCGTTCTGTAATAGGGAGTACCCCGCCCTTGCTGACCGTACTGTCCTTGCTGCTGATAACGGGAATTTCCGCCCTGATAATATGGACCGCCCTGACCGTTCAAGGGCTGACCGTACTGTCCCTGCTGTCCATAGGAGAAATTTCCGTTCTGGCGGTAACTATTGTTCTGCCCGATAGTTTTTCCCTGATCGTTGCGTACTTTTATATCGACCTGGTCGGGACGATTGGGATAGATCTCCTCCATCTGCACGTCGGGGATTATCTCGCGGATATGGTCTTCTTCCGGCTGTGGGTAATCGGAGGGGTCGTAATTGTAAAGTGCGCTGATATCGTCCTCGTCGGGTATCCTGTAGCCGCATGAAACACATTCGCCGTTCTGTATTTTTCCCTGACACAATGGGCATCTTTCAGCCACGATCCACACCCTTTCTTTAAGCCGAGCGTTTATAACAGGCAGTACCTGCTCTTTTCCGGCATTATCACGGCTTGCCGGTCACTTCATTTTTCTTCCAAGATAGCCTATATCGTACTTTCCGGATTCAAAAACCGGATCGCGTATCAGCGATAGCTGAAAATCTATATTTGTATCCACACCCTCAACGATAAATTCCGCCAAAGCCCATTTCATTTTTGCAATGGCTTCTTCACGGGTGGGAGCGTAAACTATCAGTTTTGCGATCATGCTGTCATAATAAGGCGTGATAGTATATCCCTGATATGCGGAGCTGTCCACGCGTATGCCCGGACCTCCGGGAATGTGCAGCGCGCTTATTCTTCCGGGGCTGGGGCGGAAATTCTTTTCGGGACTTTCCGCGTTTATGCGGCATTCTATGGAATGTCCCTTTATGCGGATATCCTCCTGCGAATAGGGCAGTTCCTTTCCTGCGGCAATTTTAAGCTGCGCCTTTACAAGATCTACTCCCGTAACAAATTCCGTTATCGGGTGTTCCACCTGAATACGGGTATTCATTTCCATAAAATAAAAATTCTGCTTATCGTCCACAAGGAACTCTATCGTTCCGGCGTTGTAATAGCCGCATACTTTAGCCGCCGCAACGGCAGCTTTGCCCATTCTTTCGCGGAGCATGGGCGTCATTATGGTAGAGGGGCTTTCCTCAAGCACTTTCTGGTTGCGCCTCTGCATGGAGCAGTCACGCTCTCCGAGATGTATAACGTTGCCGTGCTTGTCGGCAAGTATCTGAAACTCGATATGTTTAGGATCAACGATAAATTTTTCCATGTAAATGCTGTCATCGCCGAAGAAGTTCAGAGCCTCCTGCTTTGCCGCAGTGATCTGTGCTTCAAGCTCGTCGGGAGAATTTACAAGGCGTATGCCGCGTCCTCCGCCGCCCGCCGAAGCCTTTACCATAAGCGGATAGCCTATCTCGTCGGCAATATCCTGCGCTTCTTCTATGGATCTTACCTCGCCGTCGCTTCCCGGTATTACGGGAACGCCGGCTTTTTTCATGGCGGATTTAGCCGCGGCTTTATCTCCCAGCATTTCTATAGATTCCGGAGAAGGACCTATGAATGTTATCCCACATTTGCCGCAGTTACGGGCAAAAGACGCATTTTCCGAAAGAAATCCGAAGCCGGGGTGAACAGCGTCCGCGCCTGTTATCTCGCAAGCCGCTATCATAGCCTGTTCGTTAAGATAGCTGTCCTTTGTGGCAGGACCGCCTATGCAGACTGCTTCGTCGGCTATTTTCGCGTGAAGAGCGTTCCTGTCGGCAGTAGAAAACACCGCTACGGTTTTCAGCCCGAGCTCACGGCACGCCCTTATAACTCTTACGGCAATTTCACCACGGTTGGCAATAAGAACTTTTTTAAACATGATAATTCACCTTTCGGTAATTATTTTATCGCAAAGGAAATTTCTGCGGAAACGGCTTTTTCGCCGTTTACCGTTGCAACAGCCTTTCCTACTCCTACAGGACCTTTTATCTTGATTATCTCCACTTCTATCCGCAGAGTATCTCCCGGAACTACCTGCCGGCGGAACTTTGCTTCCTTTACGCCGCCGAAAAAGCCTATTTTCCCTTTGTTTTCAGGGAGCGCAAGCATTGCCACTGCGCCTGCCTGTGCGCACATTTCAAGCATAAGCACGCCCGGAACTACCGGATAATCGGGAAAATGTCCCTTGAACCAGAACTCGTCCGGCGACATATATTTTGTTGCCACAACGCGTTTTCCAACTTCCATTTCTTCAATGGAATCTATCAGCAGGAACGGATCGCGGTGAGGGATCACTTCCTTGATCTGTTCTTTGTCCATTACAGCCATGAAACGCCCCTCCTTACTTGATTATCATTATCGGCTGATCGTATTCCACGGCTTCGCCGTTCTTTACAAGGATCTCAGAAACCACGCCGTCAAAATCGCTCTGTACTTCGTTCATCAGCTTCATTGACTCGATTATCATAAGTACGTCGCCTTTTTTTACCTGCTTTCCTACCGTGACGAACGGCGGCTTGTCCGGGGCTGACGCCGCATAGAAAGTTCCCACTATAGGAGCTTTTACTATGTTCCCCTCGGCAGCGGCAGGCTTTGCTTCGGGCTGTGCAGACTGCGCAGACGGGATATTTGCCGCGGCAGGAGCCATTGCGCCCATAGGAGGCGGCGGAGGGCATTTCTTTCCTTTTATGGTTATCATATCGTCGCCGCAGGCAATGGTTATTTCACCCAGATCCTTTTCGTTTACGATATCCGCCAGTTTTGAAACCGTGTCAAGGTCTGTATTGAAAATTTTTCCGCTCATATCACTTTCTCCTTAATCTTTGTATTTTACAATGCAAAGCGTAGCATTGTGTCCGCCGAAGCCGAGACTGTTGGAAAGCGCAGCGTTCACCGTCATTTCACGTCCGCCCTCCGTGCAGTAGTCAAGGTCACATTCCGGATCGGGAACTTTATATCCTCTTGTCACATGAACGTAATCGTTCTTTACCGAAAGCGCCGTTACGATAGCTTCTACCGCACCTGCCGCGCCAAGAAGATGTCCCGTCATGGACTTTGTGGAATTTATCGCTACCTTATGAGCCTTTTCTTCGCCGAGAGCTTTCTTTATCGCCTTTGTTTCGTACTTGTCGTTCAGCCCGGTGGAAGTGCCGTGAGCGTTGATATAGTCGATATCTTCGGCTTTAAGACCGGCTTCCGTATAAGCGTTTATCATACCTCTTGCGGCAGCGTCTCCCTCCGGAGACGGGCTTGTCATATGGTAAGCGTCGCCTGTTGCGCCGTAACCGGCGATCTCGGCATAGATCCTTGCGCCGCGTGCCTTTGCGTGCTCAAGCTCTTCAAGAACGAGCGCGCCGCAGCCTTCGCCCAGTACAAAGCCGTTTCTTTCCGCGTCAAAGGGTATGGAGCACCTTTCAAGGTCGTCGGAACGGGTAAGGGCTTTCATGTTATTGAATCCTGCCAGCGCGAATTTGCCCACGCAGGATTCTGCGCCGCCCGCAATGCAGACGTCAAGGTATCCGTCCTTTATCTTGCGGAACGCTTCTCCTATAGCGTGCGCCGCCGAGGAACAAGCCGTTGTGGTGCAATAGTTATCACCCTTGAAGCCTGTTCGCATTGCTATCGTTCCGGCAGCCATATTGCCTATCATCATGGGAACATAGAATACCGATATCCTGTCAGGACCTTTTTCAAGGAATTTTTCATGCTCCTGAAGCGTAAGGTTCAGTCCGCCTATGCCTACTCCGAAGATCACTCCCGTACGGAAAGGATCAACGTCCTTGAAATCCGTACCGCTGTCGGCAAGAGCGTCCATAGCCGCCGTTACCGAAAACTGGGTAAATCTGTCCATTCTTCTTGCTTCTTTTTTGTCGATATACTTTTCGCAGGAAAAATCCTTTACTCTTGCGGCGATCTTTATGTCAAAATCGTCGCCTGTAATATCGGAGATATAGTCAAAGCCGTGCTTACCGGCTTTAAGACTGTTCCATAATCCGTCAATGGTGTTTCCGACCGGTGAGACGACGCCCATTCCGGTAATTACTACTCTTTTCATATATAATATCCTTTCAGAACAAACATGATATTTACATAGACAGACCGCCGGAAATTTCAATGGTCTGTCCCGTAACATAGGAGGAATCCTCCGAGCACAGGAAAGATACTACTCCGGCTATCTCGTCTACCGTGCCATAGCGCTTCATGGCAATGGCTTCAAGCATTTTTGCTTTCTGCTCGTCGGTGAGCTTATCGGTCATAGGTGTTTTTATAAATCCCGGAGCAACGGCGTTTACGTTGATATTGCGCGAACCCAGCTCCTTTGCCGCAGTCTTTGTCATTCCTATTATCGCCGCCTTTGACGCGGAATAGTTTATCTGTCCGGGATTGCCGTACAGTCCTGCCACCGAGGCAAGATTGACTATACGTCCCTGTTTCTGCCTTATCATAACGTTTCCTGCCAGCTTCATCATATTGAAAACGCTCTTCTGGTTTACGGAGATGACCATATCGTACTGTTCCTCCGGCATTCTTGCCATAAGACCGTCCCGTGTGATGCCGGCGTTGTTTATAAGGATATCTATCGTCCCGAAGCGTTCCTTTACAGCCTTTACCATAGATTCGCACTGATCGTATCTTGAAACGTCCGCGCAGAATATTTCAGCCTCAACACCAAGCGCGCGGATATCGTCCGCAATGGTATTGTTTTCAAACATACTTTCGTTAAGGTCGTTAAGAGCGATATTGCAGCCGTCCTTGGCAAGACGGAGAGCTATCGCCGCGCCTATTCCTCTTGATGAACCCGTTATGATCGCTGTTTTAGCCATAATTTTCAATCCTTTCGGCAAAATTAGAATACTGAACAAGGTTTTGAGCGGAGCCGTTCGGTATGTACCGTATCACATTCTTTTTCAGGAATGAATATCTCTCTTACGGCAGGCAGGATATCGCGCCTTATATCGAGCGAACGGATAAATTGCCTGCATTTTGTTTCGGAAAGCTTTTTTGCCGCCGTTTCCAGCCGCCGCAGGCTTATCCTTACCGATATGCTCCCATACACGGAGTATACTCCTATCGCTGCCAGAATAACAAAGAATCCGCTGTTTTTGTCCCAATCCGAAAATGTCAGCAGCACGCTTTGTATCAACAACAGCACAACGCTTTTCTGCCAAAGGGTCAGCGCGGCATTTACAATATAAAGTTCAGTGATATCATAAATTTCATTGTCAAAATATCCTGCGATCAATAAAGCCGCCTCCCTCCGTCAGATCTTCCGCACTTTTAATATTCTATGATAACCGCGCCCATGGTAAGACCCGCTCCGAAGCCTACAAGGCAGAGCTTGTCTCCGCGCTTTATCGTTCCGTCCGTTATGGCTTCATGCAGAGCTGTGGGGATCGATGCGCTTGAAGTATTTCCGTGCTCGGCAATGTTCACTATGAATTTGTCCATATTAACGCTGAGATTTTTTGCCGCCGTTTCGATTATTCTTATATTCGCCTGATGCGGAACGAACCAGTCGATATCTGCAATATCAAGCCCTATCTTTCCGGCGGCTTTTTTTGCGGCAGCAGGCAGAGCCTTGGTGGCAAACTTGTATACTTCCTTGCCGTCCTGATAAAGGAAATATTTTCCCGGCGCAAAATCGCCGGTCTCTATTTCGTCGGCGTCTGTGGTCCTGAACGGGTGGAGCACCTTATGCGCCTTTGAATAAAGGAATTTTGCCCCCCGTCCGTCTGCGCCTATATAGCTTGTAAACATCTTGTCGGAACGGGTAACAACGGCAGCAGCGGCTCCGTCACCGAAAAGTATACATGACGAACGATCCGTATAGTCGGTTATTTTTGAAAGCCTTTCGGCGGCGACTACAAGCACATATTTCAGATCACTGTCGGTCTGAAGATATCTGTTTGCGGCGTCAATACCGTAAACAAACCCGGAACAGGCGGCGTTAAGGTCGTAAGCAGCCGCGTCCGAAGCGCCTATGGCGCTCTGTATAACGCAGGCTACGGACGGCGTGGAAAAATCGCTTGTAATAGTCGTTGCAATGATAAGTCCTATCTCGGAGCCGTCTATGCCGGCATTTTTAAGGGCTTGCGCCGAGGCTTCCGCGCCCATTCTCCACGTCGGCTCGCCGTTGGTTATATGTCTTGCCTTTATGCCGGTACGGGTAGATATCCATTCATCATTGGTATCCACCACCTTTGCAAGGTCGTCGTTGGTAACGCGAAGAACAGGCGTATAGGCTCCTGTTCCTAAAATTTCAATTCCGCACAAATCGGTACCCTCCATTTTCTTTATTCCGACAGATAACGTTCTTATAGAATATACCCTATTGAAATTTTACAATATATATGGTATATTAATTATATAGTCCTTGGCAGTGCCGCAAACAATAAGCATATATTAATATTGTAATATTTTTCGTCCCCGTTGTCAACGATTTCGGAAAATAAAATTTGCCTGCGGCAAAAATATTTTTGAAAGGGAAAAGATAATATGTCAAAAACTGTATTTTTATTCTCCGGACAAGGCTCTCAGTACATAGGAATGGGAAAGGAGCTTTGCGAAAAATACCCACAGATAGATGTTTATGCCCGTGCAAGTGAGATCGTAGGCTTTGACATCGCGGAAAAGATAAACGATTCCTCCGAAGAAGAACTGGCAAAGACCGTTTATTCCCAGCCTGCGATAATGGCAACGTCCCTGACGGCTTTTGAAGCCATGAAAATAAACGGGATAGACTTTTCTGCGGCGGCAGGGCACTCCCTTGGCGAATATGCGGCTATGGTAGTTTCCGGCATACTTTCTTTCGAGGACGGTTTTAAGGTCATCAAGGCAAGAGCGGAAGCCATGCAGAAAGCCGCAGAGGCTTCCGACGGCGCTATGTACGCAATTATCGGAAAGTCTGCGGAAGAGATCGAGCAAGTATGCGCCGGCATAGACGGCTATGTGGTGCCGGTAAATTATAATTCTTCCGTACAGACGGTCATTGCCGGAGAAGCCGAAGCTGCCGGAAAAGCAGCGGCGGAATTTGCCGGAATGGGCGCAAAAGCCGTAAAACTCGGCGTAAGCTCGGCTTTCCATTCAAAGCTGATGCAGCCCGCCGCAGAAGAATTTGAAGCCGCCGTAAAAAGCATGAACATAACGTTCCGCAAGCCGACGGTATCGTTCTATTCCAATCTTACCGGCGGCGAACTGACCGATTTTGACAATATGCCCGAAAAGCTCGCAAAACATATCGTTTCGCCGGTAAGATTCACCTCCGAACTTAACGCGCTCCGGTCGGCAGGATATGTAAACTTTGTTGAACTTGGTCCGAACAAGGTGCTTACCGGACTGGTAAGAAAAACCCTTAAAGATGTTACCGCACTTAATGTGGAAAATGAAAAAACCCTTGAAAAGGCTCTTGAAGCGCTGAAAAATGTTTAAACTTCTATTTACATTTCTGCTTGGATATGGTAAAATATGATAAAGGAGAGTGATATTTATGAAGCTTGGTTTTGGTCTTATGCGCCTTCCCATGCTCGACGAGGACAATATCGACATCGAACAGGTCAAAAAAATGGCTGACGCGTTTATCGCCGCAGGAGGCACTTATTTCGACACGGCTTATCCTTATCATAAAGGAAAAAGCGAAGTTGCTTTCCGCGAAGCCGTAGTAAAAAGATATCCCCGTGAAAGCTATACAGTAACCGATAAGCTGCCCATGTTCAGCATAAGAAAAACGGAAGAAATGCAGCCCATTTTTGATGAACAGCTAAAGCGCTGCGGCGTGGACTATTTTGATTATTACTGGCTCCACGCTCTCGGGAACGATACATACAACATCTCCGAACAGATAGGCGCTTTTGACTTTATCGCCCGTAAAAAAGCCGAGGGAAAGGTAAAGCATATCGGATTTTCTTTCCACGATTCGGCGGAAGTTCTTGACAAGATACTTACAAATCATCCCGAAATGGAATTTGTCCAGCTTCAGATAAATTATCTCGATCTTGAAGATCCCGGCGTTCAGGCAGGAAAATGCTACGAGGTCGCCACACGCCACGGCAAGCCGATCATAGTAATGGAACCGGTAAAAGGCGGCGCGCTTGCCAATGTTCCCGAAGAAGCCGAAGATATGATGAAAGCCCGGGAACCGGGAATGTCTCCTGCTTCATGGGCGGTGCGGTATGCGGCTTCATATGAAAATGTAATGATGGTCCTTTCCGGCATGAGCAATATGGATCAGATGAACGATAACCTCAGCTATATGAAAAATTTCACACCGCTTTCCGCCGACGAAAAGGAAATGGTACTTAAATGCGCGGATATCATCAGGAACAGCATTTCCATAAAATGCACCGCCTGCCGCTACTGCACCGACGGCTGCCCAAAAACGATAGCCATTCCGGACTATTTCAAAATATTCAACGATCTGAAACGGTACGGAAGAAATCAGGCGGACAAAGCTGCCGCCGACTATGCCGCACTTTCTGCGGAACACGGCAAGGCTTCCGACTGTATAAAATGCGGAAAGTGCGAAGCACATTGTCCGCAGCATCTTCCGATAAGAGAATATCTTGCGGATATAGCTTCCGTTCTTGAATGATTTTGGCAGACCCTTGGTCCGGACACCCGGGCAAAGGGTCTTGTTCGGCAAAAAACTTCTTATTAAAGCTGTGTAAGGAGGAGAACCCTTGAAATTAAGATTTTACAACGGCAATATCCTGACCGCGGAAGATATGACCGTCCGGTGGGGAGAAGTTCACACCGACGGCGATACTATCACTTATGTGGGAGAGGAAAAAAGCCGCTCCGACGAAAAGTTTGACAGAGAAATAGATCTGAACGGTAACCTTATCATGCCGTCTTTCAAAAATGCGCACACACATTCGGCAATGGTTTTCCTGCGCTCCTATGCCGACGATATGCCGCTTCAGGACTGGCTTTTCAAGCAGGTATTCCCCATGGAGGACAAGCTCACGCCCGAAGATATATACATTTTTACAAAACTTGCGGCGCTTGAATATTTTTCCGGCGGAACTACAGCCTGCTTCGATATGTATTTTTACCCGGAATATATCGCCCAAGCCGGCATTGACACCGGTCTGCGCACGGTGATATGTGGGTCGGTGAGCGGCGGCGATAACAAAGCCGACTATGATTCCGCTTTGTCCCGTCTTGAGGAATACTATAATAAATTCAACGGCGCAGATCCGCTGATATCGTTCAAAATAGGCTTTCATGCGGAATATACAACGCACATTTCTATCATGAAAGGGATCGCGGAGCTTGCGGAAAAATACAAGCAGCCCGTTTATACCCATAATTCCGAAACGGAAAAGGAAGTCCGCGAATGTATCGGGCGCCACGGGAAAACTCCTGCCGCTCTTATGGAAGAAACAGGGCTTCTCAAATACGGCGGAGGAGGGTTCCACTGCGTTCATTTTACCGACGAGGATATGGAGATCTTCCGCAGGAACGGCGCTTGGGTAATAACCAACCCCTGCTCGAACTGCAAACTTGCCAGCGGCATAGCTCCTCTTGCCGAAATGCGTAAAAAAGGTTTGAGGCTCGCCATAGGAACGGACGGTGCAGCAAGCAACAACGCCCTTGATATGTTCCGGGAGATGTATCTTGCTTCCGTGCTGCAAAAGATCCTTGAAAACGACGCTTCCGCAATGCCGGCGGACGCAGTTCTTGAAATGGCTTTAAAAGGCAGCGCGCTTGCAATGGGACTTACCGGCTGCGATACCCTTGCGGCAGGAAAAAAGGCGGATATGACGGTCATTGACCTGAATACTCCCAATATGCAGCCGCTCCATAATACCGTTAAAAATATCGTCTTTGCAGGAAATAAGAGCAATGTCATAATGACCGTAAGCGGAGGCGTTATCGTTTACGAGAACGGACAGTTCCCTACCCTTGACGCGGAAAAGATCTATGCTGACGCAAACGCCGCCGTAAAGGCGCTTATAAACCGATAAACAAGCTATATGGGCAGCAATTTTCATTTTTACTACAGCTTATATCCAGAAACATTTTGAAAGGATGAACATCATGAAAAAAATCATAGCTGTGGCATTTATGGCAATTTTATTGCTGACCGGATGCGGACAGATCGATGAAAAAGCCGGAACTGAACAAGGCGCAAATTCTCAAACTACAAACAATAATGATAAAACTGTTGCAAGGATCAGGATCGCTGAAACAGGCGGCGAGGACGGAAGGGACAATGTGTGGGATATTTTTCAAATTGACGGCTGCAATATTGTGATCCGGAAAGATAACAGATCCTGTAAAACTGTTGCTTATCATATATCTGATGAAGACTATCAAACGCTTGTCGATATAGATTTTTCTCCTTAGCCCTTATGTCTACGGTATGTATGGTTGAGATCTATCCTGAAGTATTGAATGTGGTCGTGAAAAACACAGGCGGTTTTGAATTTAAGCAAATTGAAAATTCACCTGAGAAAAGCGGATCAACAAATAGCAGAAATGCTTAGTGATCATGGCGAAGTTCAGATCGTTGGCAAAATCGCACTGACAGGAGATCATCAAGCAAATTTGCCCTTGGATATCAGCAATATTTCAAATTTTTCCCTGCGGAGATAAATTTTTGTAGAATTTTTTAAAAAAGGTCTTGAAAAATTCGCAAAAATAGGTTAAAATAGATACATATGGTGTTCGGAAAAGAACGCCGGTAAAATTTACATTTCTTTTAGGAGGAATTTTATTATGGCAGTTAAAGTTGCAATCAATGGTTTCGGCAGGATCGGACGTCTTGCATTCAGACAGATGTTCGGCGCAGAGGGCTATGATGTTGTTGCTATCAACGACCTTACAAAGCCTTCAATGCTTGCTCAGCTTCTCAAGTATGATACCGCACAGGGCGGTTATTGTGGAAAAATAGGTGAAAATCTTCACACAGTTTCCGCTGATGACGAAGCAGGTACTATCACAGTTGACGGCAAGACCCTTAAGATCTACGCTATGGCAAAGGCAAACGAGCTTCCTTGGGGCGAGCTCGGTGTTGACGTTGTTCTTGAGTGCACAGGCTTCTATTGCTCTAAAGAAAAGTCTCAGGCTCACATTGATGCAGGCGCAAAGAAAGTTGTTATTTCCGCTCCCGCAGGCAACGACCTTAAGACTATCGTTTATTCCGTAAATGAAAAGACCCTTACCAAGGACGACCAGATCATTTCCGCAGCTTCCTGCACAACTAACTGCCTTGCTCCTATGGCTAAGGCTCTTAACGATTTTGCTCCTATCCAGAGCGGTATCATGTCCACTATCCACGCTTACACAGGCGATCAGATGATCCTTGACGGTCCTCACA
>CANQZR010000028.1 GCA_947628405.1 uncultured Clostridia bacterium | reverse complement strand
CCCTCTATCGCAGGGCAGCCCCCTCTTGAAGCCGCACGGCGGCTTCAATTCACCCTTGCGGAGCTCTTTTTTAAGGGGATTTCGCGCTCTGCGGAGCGCGGCAAGGGGCGCTGCCCCTTGACCCTGCGAGCTGGGCTCAGCTCGACCAGCTATTGTTTTTTTTATTTTGTTCCGCTAAATTATCATTTAACTGCGCTCCCCTGCTGTGATACAGACAAAATAATATCTTACGATCGTTTACCTGCGTTCACAAAAAATACGTAATATATTTACTATATGTATGTTTCAACAGTTGAGCAAATGAATTATAATACATATGAACAATTATTCAAATGATAGAAAGGAACATTCCTATGGCTGAAAATATAATGAACGATATCTGCGGAAACGAAAGCACTCACCCCGAAATAGTAAGAACAGTCTCCGAAAAGCTGCCCGACGTTGAACTGCTTTACGACGTTGCGGAACTTTTCAAAGTATTCGGAGATTCTACAAGGGTCAGGATACTCTGCGCCCTGTTTGAAAGCGAAATGTGCGTATGCGATATCGCGGAAGTCCTCGATATGACGCAATCTGCAATTTCTCACCAGTTAAGAGTTCTGAAACAAGCCCGGCTTGTAAAATACCGCCGGGACGGAAAAACAGTCTACTATTCTCTCGCGGACGATCACATTCAGACTATCTTTGATCAGGCGTTTGAACACATTATGGAATAGATCCCGGAAAATATACTGAAAAGATTATCGGCAAAGAAGGTCTTATTATGGAAATGGTCATTTATATGAAAGGGCTGGATTGTCCCCACTGCGGCGAAAAGATCCGTGCCGCAGCGGAAAAAGTTTCCGGCGTAAAGGAAGCTGACCTGAACTTCATGGCTAAAAAACTTCTTCTTGATGTTGAAGAAGAACTTGCGGACTCGGTTTATACAAGCGTAAAAAAGATAACCGCTGACATTGAGCCGGATGTGGAACCGTCCCGTATAGACGGTACAGCTTCAGATGGAACGGAAGAACTGATATTCCGCATGAAAGGTCTGGACTGCCCCGACTGCGGCGAAAAAATACGCTCTGCCGTGGAAAATACGGCTTTGGTAAATACAGCCGTATTTGATCTTATGGCAGAAAAGCTGATAGTTTCAGCCAAAGCCGGATATTCTGCGGAGATCCTTGACCAGATCAGAAAAATAACTAAGGATATAGAGCCGGACGTTGAAGTGTCCCTGAAAGAAAACAGCGGACATACCGACGCCGCAGATGATGAGGAAGATGATCCGAAGACCCCTCTTATCAGGATAGGCATAGCCGCTGCCATATTCATTGCAGGAATGTTTTTTAAGAACAGTCCGTTTGCGCTGTGGATATTCCTTGCGGCGTATATTGCAGTAGGATATGACGTTATTTTCCTTGCGGTAAAAAATATCCTCAAAGGCAGACCGTTCGACGAATGTTTCCTCATGACGGCAGCTACGCTGGGAGCTTTTGCAATAGGAGAATATCCCGAGGGCTGCATGGTAATGATACTTTATCAGCTCGGAGAGTTTTTCCAGAGTTTTGCGGTAAGGCGTTCACGGAAAAGTATCGCTTCGCTTATGGATATCCGTCCGGACTGCGCATATGTCAAACGCGGCGGAGAGATAAAACAGGTTCCTCCCGAAACGGTCTCTAAGGGTGAGATAATAGTTGTAAAGCCCGGCGAAAAGATCCCTCTCGACTGCGTTATAATATCCGGCAATACTACCGTTGATACCTCCGCACTGACCGGCGAAAGCGTTCCCGCCGAAGCCTGCGAGGGTACTGCCGTACTGGGCGGCTGCGTGAACCTTTCCGGTGTGATAGAAGCGGAGGTCACAAAAAATTTCGGCGAATCCACCGTTTCAAAAATACTCGAAATGGTCGAGAACGCCTCTGCAAAAAAAGCAAAGACCGAAAGATTCATCACACGGTTTGCAAGGTGGTACACTCCATGCGTTGTTATCGGAGCGGTGCTTCTGGCGGTAATACCGATAATCGTGAACGGTTACGATCATCATTATATCTACAATGCGCTTGAATGTCTTGTAGTTTCCTGTCCGTGCGCTCTTGTAATATCCGTTCCTCTCAGCTTTTTCGGAGGGATAGGCGGCGCTTCCGCACGGGGTATACTTATAAAGGGCGGCGTTACAATGGAACAGCTTGCGGAATGCAGCACGGTCGTATTCGATAAAACAGGAACGCTTACAGACGGAACTTTCGGCATAACGGGAACTTATCCGGTCGGATGCACTTCCGACGAGCTGATCGCTCTTGCGGCAATGGCTGAACAAGGCTCGAACCACCCTGCCGCACAGGCGGTAATGAAAGGCTTCACCGGTGTTCCCGAAGAAGCCCGTATAACCGAACTGGCAGGGCGCGGAGTCCGTGCGGAAAGCAAAGATACCGTTGTTCTTGCCGGAAACCGCAAGCTGATGAACGAAAACGGAATAAAAGACGTTCCCGGAATAAGATCCTCCGGCACGCTGATATATATTGCAAAAAACGGCGTTTATGCAGGAGCCGTGGAGATATCGGACAGCATAAAGCCGGACGCGGAAAAGACCATAAAGGAACTTTCCGGAAAAGGGATAAAGACCGTAATGCTCACCGGAGACAGGCGCGAAGCTGCGGAAGTCATTGCCGGCAGACTGGGCATAACGGAATGGCACGCGGAGCTTCTTCCTGACGAAAAGGTCGCAGCCGTTGAAAGGATAATTTCCGAAAGCCCCGGAAAAACAGTATTTGTAGGCGACGGTATCAACGACGCTCCCGTACTTATGAGAGCCGACGCCGGAGTTGCCATGGGCGGAATAGGTTCAGACGCCGCAATAGAAGCCGCAGACGCGGTCCTTATGACGGACGAACCTTCAAAACTGCTCGAAGCGATAAAGATCTCCCACAAGACCAAGGGCATAGTCATACAGAACATAGTATTTTCACTGGCGGTAAAAGCAGCGGTGCTGATACTGGCTGTGCTTGGCATAGCGTCAATGTGGGCGGCAGTATTTGCCGATGTGGGCGTGTGTCTTATTGCCGTTCTTAACGCCATGCGCGCCAAAAAAATATAGAATGATATTTCGATATGCTATTGCCGGCAGTTTGCTTTCTGCCGGCAAACTGCTTATTATCGGACAGATCGGGAATATGATCGCGCTGCCGGATTTAAAATACGTCTGATACTTGCAAAATTGAAAAAAATGGTGTATAATAAACTATATGCTGATGAAAGGAGCGCGCTTTTATAATATGAAAGTTGAAATTTTTACCGACGGAGCGTGTTCCGGTAATCCGGGTCCGGGAGGATACGGAGCAATACTGCGTGTGGGAGATCATGTAAAGGAGCTCTCCGGCGGAGCGCCCGAAACAACAAACAACCGCATGGAGCTGATGGGAGTGATAGAAGCGCTTTCCGCCCTTAAATATCCCTGCGACGTCGTACTTACCACAGACAGCAAATATGTTGTAGACAGCGTTACAAAGGGCTGGGCACGTTCATGGAAAGCAAAGGGCTGGGTAAAAGCCGACAAAAAGCCTGCCCTTAATATCGACCTGTGGGAACGTCTGCTTGAGCTTCTTGATAAGCACAATGTGCAGTTCATATGGGTGAAAGGTCACGCCGGACACCCGGAAAACGAACGCTGTGACCGGCTTGCGGTCATGGAACGTGACAGATATTCGGCAGGTCAATAAATATATTACCTATATTTTTACTATATTTTATGGATTTCTTAATAATTTAAAATAACCCGTATCAGCTATTGCATATTCTACTTAAAAGGTATATAATAATAGTTGAGTTTTAAACGGAACAACATGATCTGAAAAGAGGTTTTTTTATGGAAAAAAGATTTATCTACGCGGATAACGCCGCTACTACGGCAGTTTCGGAAAAAGTTCTGGAAGCCATGCTCCCGTATATGACGAAACAGTTCGGAAATCCGTCAAGTATATACAAACTCGGCAGAGACGCGGAAAAAACTCTTAACGACGCCCGTGAAAAAATAGCTTCCGCCATAGGCTGCTCCATGTCGGAAATTTATTTCACCAGCGGCGGCTCGGAAGCCGATAACTGGGCGATACGCTCCGCTGCCATACGCCTTGGCGAAAAAGGAAAAAAGCACATCATCACCACGAATTTTGAACACCATGCCGTTCTTCACACCTGTGAATTTCTTGAAAAACAGGGCTTTGAGATAACATATCTTCCGGTGGACAGCAACGGTCTTATTACGGCGGAACAGGTAAAAAACGCTATCCGTGATGATACCGCTATCGTTACGATAATGTATGCAAATAATGAAATAGGAACTATTCTTCCTATAAAGGAAATAGGCGCTGTTTGCCGCGAAAAAGGCGTGCTTTTCCACACAGACGCCGTACAAGCAGTCGGACACGTTCCTATAGACGTAAGGGAGCAGAACATTGACCTGCTTTCATGCTCGGGACATAAGATACACGCTCAGAAAGGCATCGGCTTCCTTTATGTGCGCAAGGGAATACCTATGGTAAATCTTATTTTCGGCGGCGCTCAGGAAAGAGGCAAACGTGCGGGTACGGAAAACGTTCCTGCGATAGTAGGTCTTGGCGAAGCCGTTTCTATCGCCTGCGCCGATATTCCCGGAAAAATAGCCGCTGTATCATCAAGAAGGGACAGGCTGATAGATGAAATAACCAAGATCCCCGGCAGCCGCCTGAACGGCGACAGGAACAGCCGTCTTTGCGGAAACGTAAATATTTCTTTCCTCGGCGTTGAGGGCGAATCGCTGCTGCTGCTGCTCGATCAGTACGGTATATGCGCGTCCAGCGGCTCGGCGTGTACTTCCGGTTCGCTCGATCCGTCCCATGTGCTGCTTGCCCTCGGACTTCCCCATGAAGTTGCTCACGGTTCTATGAGGCTGTCAATTTCGGAAGAAACTTCCGACGAGGACGTTGAATATATAATCGAGACCGTTCCGAAAATAGTTGAAAGGCTGCGGGGAATGTCGCCGCTCTGGGAAAGCATTTCAGGCGGAAAGCCCGGAACGGAAAAATTACTGAAGTTTGTTTCACCCATTAAATAATTGGAGGTATATATATGCTTTACAGCGAAAAAGTAATGGATCACTTTACCAATCCGCGCAATGTCGGCGAAATAGAGGACGCAGACGGCATCGGTGAGGTAGGCAACGCCAAGTGCGGCGATATCATGAAAATGTACATCAAAGTAAAGGACGGAGTCATTACCGACGTTAAATTCAAAACGTTCGGCTGCGGCGCGGCTGTTGCAACATCATCAATTGCAACGGAAATGATAAAGGGCAAAACTATCGACGAAGCGCTCAAGCTGACAAACAAGGCTGTAGTCGAAGCGCTTGAGGGACTTCCTCCCCAGAAGCTGCACTGTTCGGTGCTTGCGGAACAGGCTATGAAGTCTGCTATATCCGACTATTATACACGTCAGGGCATAGATCCTGTTCCGATAGTAGGTACTATCGAAGAATGTGAGAGCTGCCACTGAGCAGCAAGTCAAAAAAGGACGGCAAAGCCGTCCTTTTTATTTTATCCGAGCAGGTCTCCGCGAAGTGCGGCAAGAAGCTTTTTTTCCCGGCGTGATACCTGTACCTGCGTCATTCCAAGGACACGGGCGGTATCCGTCTGGGTCATATCCCTGAAATAGCGGCAGTATATCAGCTTTCTGTCAGGTGCGCTAAGCGCACTGAGTGCCTGACGAAGCGAAAGTATATCTACAAGTTCATAATCCGGAGGCGCAGCGGCAATATCTATCTGACCGCCTTCTTCGCCGTCTGTATTGCAGGTGAGCGACACCGGAGGCATATTCAGCGCAATGGCTTCCGCGGCTTCTTCGGGAGAACAGCCTGCAAGTTCGGCAAGTTCGGCAACGGTCGGCTCTCTGCCGGAAAGCATACGGAATTTTTCTCCGGCGGCAGAAAGTTTCATGCCCAGTTCCCTGACCGATCGGCTTACTTTTACGGAACCTCCGTCACGGAAAAGCCGCTTTATCTCACCAAGTATCACCGGAACGGCATATGTTGAAAATTTTACGCCTCTTTCGGCGTCAAAAGCCGAAGCCGCTTTCACCAGACCTATGCAGCCTGCACCGTAAAGATCGTCGTATTCTATTCCCCTGCCCCGGAATCTGTTTGCGCACATATGAACAAGACCGAGATTTTCTTCAACGAACCGGTCGTTTTTTACAGCGTTCAATTCGGGCATATCCTTTCTTTTGAAAATATTATGTATCCGCTCCGGAACGGTCTGAAAGGATCTTTCGGGTCATTATAACGGTAGTGCCTTTCTGCGGAACGCTTCTTACGGTGACTTTATCCATAAAGCTCTCCATTACGGCAAATCCGAGCCCGGCGCGCTCTTCCTCCGGGTGGGAGGTGTAGAGCGGCTCCATTGCTTTTTTTATATCGTCTATCCCACAGCCGTTGTCCTTTACCTTTATATACAGTATATGGTTTTCATTTTCGCGCAGCAGAAGTTCTATCTTTCCTTTTGCCGGAGCGCCGCGGTAGGCGTGTACGATACAGTTGGTCACTGCCTCGGAAACGGCTGTTTTTATTTCCCCTATCTCGCTGACCGAGGGATCCAGTCTTACGGCAAATGCCGATACCGCCGAACGCGCAAAGCTCTCGTTCCTGCTTTCGGCGGAAAATGTGATTTTTACTTCGCTAAGAATTTTCATACCTATTTCCTTTCAGATGTTGTCTTATTTTATGACTGCAAGCCTGTCCAGCCCTGCAAGACGCATGACTTTTTTGATCTGGCTGCCCGTATTCTCGATAATAACGCAGCCGCCGCAGAGCTTTACCGCCTTGTATCTGCCCATTACAAGACCTATTCCGGAGCTGTCCATAAAGGTCACGCCGTCAAAGTCAAGCACCAGTTTTTCCGGGCGGTGACGGTCTATCGCCAGATCTATATCGCTGCGAAGCTCCTTTGCGCTGTGGTGGTCTATCTCTCCGGAAAGGTGAGCAATAACGGTATTTTCTTCGGTTTCTATGATAACCGGCATTTTATCACGTCCTTATAAATGATCTATGAAATAATTCTACTGCCTGTCCGGCGTTTTTTTTGTCGAAATGCAGAAATGCAGCAAATAAATTTCCCGGAAGATAAAAAACAGTAAAATATGCCGAATTATTTTATCAATGCTTGACTTTAGTACGGGAATATGTTAAAATATATCCGTATTACCCGGCTGAAAAATATTTCACGCCGATCAGAATAAGGAGGAGTTTATATTGACGTCAGCACAGATCATAATTATAGCGACGATCGTGATATACCTGATAATGATGCTGGTAGTCGGATTTGTCTGTTCAAAGAAAAACAATTCTGTAGGTGACTTTTATCTTGGCGGAAGAAGGCTCGGACCTCTTGTTACCGCAATGAGCGCAGAGGCTTCAGATATGTCAAGCTGGCTGCTTATGGGACTTCCCGGAGTTGCCTATCTCACCGGCGGTGCAGAAGCCGGTTGGACGGCTATCGGTCTTGCCGTAGGAACATATGTAAACTGGCTCATAGTAGCCAAAAGGCTGAGAATATATTCTCATAAATGCCATGCAATAACTATTCCGGATTTCTTTGCTAACCGCTATCGCGATAAAAAAGCGGTAATGGGGATCTCGGCAACTATTATCCTGATATTTTTCGTTCCATACACCGCTTCAGGATTTTCAGCCTGCGGAAAGCTTTTCAGTTCGCTTTTCGGCTGGGAATACCATACTGCAATGATAATCAGTGCAGTCATAATAATCGCATATACATGTACAGGCGGATTCCTTGCGGCAAGTTTCACTGACCTTATCCAGAGCATAATTATGACGCTTGCACTTATAAGTATCGTTATTTTCGGTTTAGTAACGGCAGGCGGTATAGATAATGTAATTGAAAATGCAAAAGAAATACCGGGTTATTTCTCCCTTGTCAATATCCACAATACGGAAACCGGCGGTTCGGATAAGTATTCCATGCTTACGATAGCATCGCTTATGGCTTGGGGACTGGGCTATTTTGGCATGCCTCATGTACTTCTCCGCTTTATGGCGATCGAAAACAAGGACAAGGTAAAAACCTCGCGCCGCATTGCTTCAATATGGGTAGTTATTTCAATGGCAGTCGCCATATTGATCGGATTTATAGGAAATGCCATCACAAATACGGGAAAGCTCGAATCACTTGACGGAAGCAATTCTGAAACTATAATTATCCGCCTTGCACAGATAATGAGCGAAAATCACGTACTTCTTGCCGTTATTGCAGGACTGGTGTTCTCCGGAATACTTGCCTGTACAATGTCAACATCGGATTCTCAGCTTCTTGCGGCATCGTCAAGTATGTCTGAAAATATGATCAAAGGCGTACTTGGCATAAAGCTGACAGACAAGCAGTCAATGTTTGCCGCCCGTGCTGTTCTGATCGTAATTGCACTTCTTGGGATCATACTTGCATGGGACAGCAACAGTTCTGTATTCCGCATTGTATCCTTTGCATGGGCGGGATTCGGAGCTACATTCGGACCGGCAATGCTTGCGGCACTTTTCTGGAAGCGTTCCAACAAATACGGAATAATGGCAGGAATGGTATTAGGAGCAGTTATGGTATTCGTATGGAAATTCGGCATAGCTAAGATAGGCGGAATATTTGCCATATATGAGCTTCTGCCGGCGTTTATCGTGGGACTTGCAGCAATTATTATTGTATCGCTTCTGACTAAATCGCCGGAAAAGGAGATCGTTGATGAATTTGAACAGGTAAAGGCTGCCGAAAAGACTGCTGACGCTGTTTCCGAATAAAACGTATCCTTAAAAAGCAAAGCTATGTCAAACTTTTGCAAAAAATATTGATAAAAACAACGCCGCACAAAGTCCGTTTCATGACTTTGTGCGGCGCTTTTGTATAAATATAGAGTTGAGAGTTGAGATAAATTATAATTTTGCGCGAAGCGCAAAATTATAATTTATTGGTAAATATAAAAAATGTTAAAAATCCATCTTTGTTGTAACATATCCTTTGCCTTTATTCAATTTCTATAATGTAGGAGAATATATATTCACAATCATTTTCAAGGACTATCACATTTTTCATTTCATTAAGCTCTTCGCTGCCGGAAAGATACACCGGAACGCTGCTCCATGGTTCAAGACAAACAAATCCTGCCTTTTCGGTAATGCTTTTATCCTCAGAATATGCCGACCATACCGCTATACAGCCCTTGCTGTCATAATGCAGCTTGATTTTCTTGCCGGTTTTTCCGTTCACGACCGCTACCCATGAGGAATTTGGCTTGTCTTTCATAAAAACATCATTGGCAAACAGTTCATGGCTAAGGGGAACGATCCTTCCGTTGTCAAGAACGGTTATTTTTTTATCTTTAAGCTCCTGAACTATCGTTTCGGGATTTTCATATTCAATATAATGATCCTCAAATCTGTCACCGCTGTTTACCGGAACTCTGAAAGCGGGGTGTCCGCCGATAAAGAATCTCATCGTTTCGTTTCCGGAATTGCGGACCCTATAGCTTACCGTCAGCTTGTTCCCGGATATGCCGTATTTCAGATATAATTCAAAATCAAACGGATAAAGTTTTTTTGTTTCCGCAGATGATGCAAGAAGAAATTCCGCTTCACTTGCCGAAGAAGATACCGGCGTAAATTCATTGTCCCTTGCAAATCCATGATTTGCAAGCTTATATTCTTTTCCGTCCACGGTGTAAACTCCCGAACCGGTATTGCAGATAAACGGAAAAAGCACCGGCGCGTGTCTTTTCCAGACAGCAGGATCAGCCTGCCACAGATATTCATTTCCCGAATTGTCTTTCAGCGAATGGAGCTCCGCTCCGAAGCTGTCAATAACTGCCGTAAGGACTTCCGATGAGATAGTTGTTTTCATACAAACACCCTTTCAAAAATTAATCGTCATTTACGGGATCTTCCGACGTTCCATAACCGTAAAAACATATATCCATATCCACGTCTCCGTTTATCCCGTTTACCCTGCCGTCGCTGGCATACTGCCACATACGGAAATCATACGGATATTCCGGAGCGTTATGACCGTTTTTATATTCCGCATACCAGAAATCTATGCCGTTCAGCTTGCTGACGTCCATTTTCATTATCGCAAACTTTTTATTGCCGTAGAACATCGGCGTATAGCCTCTGTCGGCAACAGTATCGCAGAACGCCGCCGCACATTCCGTCACCGTATGCGGAGCGGCTGTATGTGTTCTTGCAGTTTCGTCCTCAAGGACTTCCCAATCGAAAACTACAGGCATTGAGATATCGTATCCCTGTATCTGCTCCAGAACAAAATTAGCTTCTTCGATCGCTTCTCCGGAATTTAATGCCTGCGAAAAGAAATACACTCCTACGTCAAGTCCGGCGTCCAAAGCTCCCTGTATGTACGAATGAAAATTTTCATCAGCATTTATATAGCCGCTTTCATATCCTCTGTAGCCTACCCGGAGCATGGCAAAATCTATACCGTCCGCAGCCACAAGATCCCAGTCGATATCCCCCTGATGATAGGAAACGTCTATGCCTGTACGGGATATGACCTTTCCGTTTTCCGAATATGTATACCTGCCGTTTTCAAGAGCAAGTCCGCTGTAATCATATGTATGCTTAGGAACATCGTCAAATGCCGGGACCCAAACCTGACCGTATACCGGGTCGTTGAATATTATAACATCATCCTTGTCATAAAAATCATACACCCTGTTATTCACCACAGGAACAAAGGTATCCTCGGAAGTTTCATATGATACCTCCGTATTCTCCGCGGAAGCAGTTTCCGGGACGTTCCCAAATTTCAGGGCAAGTATTATCACCGACGCGGAAAGGCATATTATGACCGCCAGCATTGTCATGAATATTACTATTGCAGGTCTGAGCGCGATCCTTGTTACCTTTTTTGCGGCGCTGTGCTGTCCCGGAGCGGATTCTGCTTCGGGAATATATTCTTTTACATCATTCATTTTCCAATTCCTCAAAAAAAATATCATAAAACCGCGAAAAATACGGCTTTATGATATTATATCACATAATATTATTTTTTGCAAGTGCCGGGATACTTCTCCAGGCGGTCATACGCAATAATTGCCGCCGTTGCCGTAATTGTCGATTATATCCTGCAATGTTATGCCGTCAAGATAATCGGTAATGGTCTTATACAGTCCCTGCCATACTGGAAGCGTCATACATTCGGCAGCTCTCGGGCAATCATTATGTTCATACTGGAGACAAGCCACAGGGCAAAGGTTTCCTTCGGAAATGCGGAGTATCTCCCCTACGGTATACTTGTCCGGAGATCTTGAAAGCATATATCCTCCCTGATAACCCCTGTTAGTTTTCAGCAGACCTGATTTATTGAGAAGCGGAACTATCTGTTCAAGATATTTTTTTGAAATTTCCTGTCTGTGGGCAATATCTTTCAGAGCAACATATTCCTCTCTGCCATATATTGCAAGATCAATAAGCATTCTGAGTGCATATCTTCCCTTTGTTGAGATCTTCATATCGGGTACGTCCTTTCATCAGATACTGGAAAACATTTTAATATCCTTTAATATTACTATTATAACATAGGATTAGTAGGTTTTCAAGAGTTTTTCAAAAAAATATAAAAAAGAATGATATGTTGCAACAAAAGGTTAAAAATCAGCTCCTTGTTATAACATCGCAAAAAGAAAAAGGCGGAACTGTTAGCGCAGTTCCGCCGGCAAAGAAAATAAAACAAGGAGAGACTCGGAAGCTCACCGTCTGCATCGGCAAGCCGAGAATATCATCATAAGGGAATTTCCCTTGCAATGAATAGCAAATTTACGCTTCACCGGGAAGTCCAAGCTCAAAGCCCTGTTCCCTGAAGCTGTCGATCACCTTGGGAAGTATCTCCGCATTAGTCGCGGAAACACTGTGCAGAAGGCAGATCTCTCCGCCGTGAGCCGCGCCGCATACCCGTTTTAAGGCTTCGGACGGATCAGGCTGAGCATTTACGTCCCAATCCTGATAGGCGAAACTCCAGAGCATAGCCTTATAGCCCAGCTTCTGACATACCGCCATGGACTGTTCCGAATATTCCCCACATGGGGGACGAAAATACTGCATTTCATAACCGTATTTTTCTTTTACAAATTCATGGAGCGACATTATCTCGTTTTCCGCTTCTTCTATTGAAAGCGACGGCAGAGACGCGTGCTTCATTCCATGATTTCCTATGATATGACCTTCGTCGATCATTCTGCGGACAAGTTTTTCGTTCCGCTTGGCATAGTCACCCGTAAGGAAGAACACTGCCCTGACATTCTTTTCTTTAAGAGTATCAAGTATCGGCTCGGTATAACCGTTTTCATATCCCTGATCGAAAGTAAGGCATATTTTTTTGCTGTCATCAAGCATAGCCGTACAGCCGTAGCAGCCGTATTCATCATTGAAAGCCGACGCGCCTACGGGACGGTTATATTCGTCCACTTCCCTGCCCTGACCGTAGCCGTGACAGGTCCTGTCAAGAGAGCTTATATCCGCCGCGCTGACAGATACCGTTCCCATACATACCGCGGCAAGAACTGAAGTAATGATCTTTTTTAACATAACAGCCTCCATATGCAATTTAAAGAACATTACTATTATGAAGCGCTGCCGTTTAAATTATTACATCTATATTTTAGCACATTTCAAGGCAAAATAAAACTACAAAACGGTTACAAATTGGTTTCAATTCGGTAACAGCGATTTTTGGAAATATTATGCAGCAATATCTGCCAATGGCAAAAGAAAAGTGCGTTCTGCACGTTCCGCCGTACATAACGCACATAACATTCATTCGCCGAGATAAGACTTTACAAGGACCTGAAGCAGTTCATCGCGGTCGATGTGCCGTATAAGACTTCTGGCGTTGTTGTATGTGGTTATGTATGTCGGATCTTCCGATAAAATATAACCTACTATCTGATTTATTGGATTATAGCCTTTTTCTTTAAGAGCGTCATAAATAGCCGTAAGGTTCTTTTTCATCTCGCCCTCTTTATCCTCGACGACAGTAAATGTCATTGTCTGGTCGTTATTCATTTATAACACTCCTTTTACTAAGATATGTTCACGGTCATGGGCTATGTCTGCCGTAATTCAGCGGCGGCAGATACTTCCACAAACAGTATACTTTAACTGCTATAAATATTATAACCCATTTCCAGAATAAAAACAAGTAGTTTTTTCTATTTTTTTATAATTGGGAAAAATTTCATATATAATAGGGGGACGTTCACGCTCACAGCTTGGCAAGAGCGTCCGAAACGGCTGCAAAATTTTCAAGTGAAAGCTGCTCCGGGCGGATGTTTTCCGGGAGTCCCACCGCAGTTATTACATTCATGACCTGCTCTTTCGGCAGTCCGAGCGAAGAAGAAAGGCTGTTTGCAAGATTTTTCCTGCGCTGTGAAAAAGCTCCCCTGACCGTGCGGAAAAACATTTTTTCATCGTCTACCTTAACGGCGGGCTCTTTGCGGACGTCCAGTCTTATTACACAGGAATCCACATTGGGAGACGGCATAAAGCTACCTCTGGAAACATCAAAAAGCATTTTCGGTTCGGAATAATATCTTACCGCCGCCGTGACCGCACCGGCTTCACGGGTGCCCATTCCGGCGCAGATACGCTTTCCGGCTTCTTTCTGTACCATTACCGTTATCGAATCTATCGGCAGCCTGCTTTCCAGCAGGCGCATTATCACCGGAGACGTTATATAATAGGGAAGATTTGCGCATACGGCAATTTTCATACCGGGAAAATTTTCCTTTATTATTCCTGCCAGATCGGCTTTCATGATATCTTCATTTATAACGGTCACATTATCGTGTTCCGCAAGAGTTTCATTAAGTATAGGTATAAGTCTGCCGTCGATCTCAACTACGGCTACCTTGTCGGCTCTTTTGGCAAGTTCATGTGTAAGCACGCCTATGCCGGCGCCAATTTCCAACACTCCCCAGCCCTCTGCGGCGTTCCCCATTTCGGCTATTTTAGGACAGACCGACGGATTTACAAGAAAATTCTGTCCAAGGCTTTTGCTGAACGAAAAACCGTGGCGTTCCATAATATCCCTTATAACATTTATATTTGTAAGATTTTCCATAATATGACCTTTCACATAAAATATGTAATCGCCAGAAATACCGGCTGATGGATAATATAGAACCACAGCGAATATTTTCCGCAGAAATTTACCACCGGCAGTTTTGCTTTATAGAAAAATTCCGGAAGTTCCTTTTTTGCGAATATATCCGAAAGTCCCGTTCCGGCAAGGAATATAAATCCGTAAGGTATAAGCGGAAAATAATCCGACGAGCGAAATCCGGCAGACCTTATACCTATGGGATAAAGGTACTCTATGTTCTTGGGAAGATCGAGCCTTATGCTGTCTATGATGAAAAACAGGCTCCCGTCGCGGTGAAAGTTGAAAAATATCACCGACAGGGCGGCAAACAACGCAAATACTGCCAACTGCGGCAGTTTTTTCATTGCCGGAGATATCACCCCGTATATGAGCATTGAAACTCCGAAGCAGGAAAGGACGCCGAAAACTATAAGTTCGTCCGGGAAAAAAGCAGCCGTTGCAAGGGTCAGTATGCCGCCCATAAGGTAAAGCTCCGCTCCGCGTTTAAGTACGTTCCCTGAAAAGCCGGCGCATATTCCCGATACCGAAAAAAGCACCGTCAGGAAAAAATTATGTATTATATCCATTCCGTCGGAAAAGAAAAACGGTATATCCTTTCCGGCAAAATATATCAGGTCGTAGAGCAGATGATATACCATTACAAAAATTATTGCCAGACCGCGGAGGGTGTCAAGGATACCCACACGGTTATATCTTCCTATACCGGCATTTTCTGACGGGATCTCCGCCACTTTCTCCGCCGCCGGTCTGTTTTTTATTCCTGTGGACATATTGCACCTCCCTGTACATCTGTATATATTATTATATCATATAATATCCTGTTTGTAAATCATAAAACGACATTTATAAAAAATCCGCCTGCGAAACTATTGAAAATTTTTTTGATATGTGTTATAATGTTCATTAAATTCTTGAAAGGAAATCTTATTTTATGATAAAAGTCCTGACAAAATGGTTCATAAAAGACAGCGATAATACCGCCGATAAGACCGTACGGCAGAATTACTGCATATTCGGCGGCGTTCTTGGCGCGATATGCAATCTGTTCCTTTTTGCGCTGAAGCTTGTAATAGGCACTCTTATGAACAGTATAGCGGTCACATCAGACGCTTTTAACAACCTGTCCGATATGGGCAGCTGCCTTGTGGCGATAATAGGCGCAAAGATGTCCACCCGTCTGCCGGATCGGGAACACCCGTTCGGTCACGGCAGGATAGAATATATATCCTCGCTGATAGTATCGTTTATAATAATGCTGGTAGGATTTGAACTTCTGAAAACCAGCGCGGATAAAATGCTTCACCCGGAGCAGCTGAATTTCAGCGCAGTTATGATAATGATCCTTATCGCTTCCCTTTCGGTGAAGCTGTGGATGTTTTTCTGCTATAATTTCATTGCAAAAAAGATAAATTCTACCGTTATGAAAGCCACGGCGCGCGACAGCATAAACGACGTAATATCCACATCAGCCGTAATAATATCCGCTATAGCCGGATATTTTCTGCCGTTCAGCATAGACGGTATCGTGGGAATTGTCGTTGCCGCTTATATAATGTACGGCGGTCTTAACCTTGCAAAAGAGACGATAGATATACTTCTCGGACAGCCGCCCTCTGATGAAGTTACCGAATCACTGAAAAATATCCTTATGGAAAAAGACGAGATAGTCGGCATACACGACCTGATAATACACGATTACGGACCGGGACGTGTATTTGCGTCGGTACACGCGGAAGTTCCGGACGATTCGGATATAATCCATATCCATGAAATAATAGACGACGCCGAACGTGAGATACTTACCGGCACAGGCATACAAACGGTCATACACATGGATCCTGTTTCGGTCAACAATGAATATGTTAACGGGATAAAGCAGTCAGTTCTGCAATGCGTCCGTTCGGTGGAACAGGACGCTGATATCCACGATTTCCGCATAACCGACGGAGAAAATCATATCAATGTCATATTCGACGTTGTTATAAAAAGCACTCACTCGCCGTCGGAAATAAAGAAGATCACCGAAAAAATAAACTCTGAGATCAGGGCTCTCGATAAAAGGTACAATCCCGTAATTACGGCAGATGAATTTTTCAATGAATGATATAAGAACGGTAAACTGCGGCGGCAGGACCATATCGTATATCCTTACGCGCAAAAAGGTAAAGAATGTGAATTTAAGGATAAAACCCGACGGGATCGTTTATATAAGCGCTCCGAGCCGGGTGACCATAAAATTCATAGAAGATTTTATACGGGAAAAAAGCGGATTTATTTATGAAAGTCTGGACAGATTTTCGTCCCGTCCGCCCGCTCCCGAGCTTCCCGAAGCAGGAAAAATATACCGCAGCGGAGACGTACTGCGGTACTGGGGTACGGATATGACCCTTGAAGTTATCGCCCCGTCAGAAAAGGAAAGCGTTTCCGCAGATGATAAAAATATCACGGTGTTTGCTTCATCGGAAGAAAGAACGGGAATACTTCTGCAAAAATTCTTTGCCCGGCAGACCGAAAAAACCTTTGCCGAAATGAACAGGAAAACACATCTTATGTTCCGCGCAAAGGGCTACAGCGTTCCGCTTGCTGAAATAAAGATCCGTAAAATGACTTCGCGCTGGGGAAGCTGTCATTACACCGAGGGAAAGATAGTTATGAACAGCCGGCTGACGCTCTATCCGGATATATGCGCCGCATATGTTTTTGTTCACGAATATGCTCACTTTATCGTTCCGGATCACAGCAGGGATTTTTACGCTGTTGTGGAGGACATAATGCCCGACTACAAAATATGCAGAAGAATACTGAAATACTGACCGGAAGATATCGCCTTCCGGTCATTTGCGTCTGCCGGGGAACGATACCGTCCGGAAATGTATCAAAATATTATCCTCTTCATATTATATATCGGAATATACCATTCCTTTACCCAAACATATACGAAAGGATAATATACATGGCTCAACAATGCAATACAAGCACGGATACCGGAGAGTATCTGGCAAAATACTATTCGATCATTTCAGATATGGTGACCGGAATGACCGGTGCGGAGCTTACAAACAGCATTTCGCACAATTTTATAGCAAGAATGATACCGCATCACGAAGCTGCAATTGCAATGTCAAAGAATATTCTTGATCACACACAGAATAACGAGCTTCGTTCCATAGCGGAAAACATTATTGCCGAACAGACAAAAAGCATAGAAAACATGAAAGCGGTATACGAAGCCGCCGACAAGCTGCTCAACTGCGGCTGCGATATAAAAACATACAACTGCAAAACGGAAAATATCATGCGCAATATGTTTTCCCGTATGCGGAACGCCTGCACTACCGACTGCATAGACGCAAATTTCATAAGAGAAATGATACCTCACCACATGGGTGCGGTATGTATGTCGGAACTGGCGCTGAGTTACTGTATACTGTCGGAGCTCAGACCTTTGCTGCGAGATATAATATCATCACAGAAAAAAGGGATCGCACAGATGCAGTCTCTTCTTGGCAGACTTTGCTGCCGGTAATGACGCCGAAAACGGCGGAGAATTTTTCTCCGCCGTTTATCTTTAAATTAAATATCCGATCCCGATAAATGCAGCAAGCCGTATCAATATGTAAAGCTGCTGCCGCCGATAAATTCCCGGACAAGCGAATCTCCCGGAACATTTTCTCCGGAAAGAGGAACGATCTCCCGAAGAGTTTTATATAATTCAGGGTATTTTTCCCCGGAAACAGCTTCGGTATTTTTCAGATCGTCCATAAGCATGGAAGAATATACCGCAGCTTCATAGGCAAGGAACGTATCTATCTCGATATCGGCGCGTCCCTTATACGGCATTATGTAAAGATCTTCTCCCCTTGTAACGCTTGGGAGCATTTCAAAAACTTCCGTCACGCTGCGCCCACGGAACAGCTTGTCGCGGCACAAGCGCCGCATCAGACGGATATACCTTGGGTGCAGAAGCTCTCCGCTGCTGTTTTTTATCCTTGTGCGAACGCTTACATAAACACAGGTGGTGTGATCTCCGGCATTTCCGGTCACTTCCGGATTAAGCGCGTGTATACCCTCAAGAATTATTATCTCGTTCTTTTTGCGGATCATTGTTTCGCCTGCGGAACGGCTCTGCGTGCGGAAATTGAATTTTGGGATATCCACCGGTTCACAGCGGAAAAGTTTTTCAAGGTGATCCCTGAAAAGAGGTATATCCATTCTGTATGGCGATTCAAGATCGGCGCTGCCGTTTTCGTCAAGGGGGATATTCCCCATGCCTTCCGGAAGAAAATAATTATCCATGGAAATTATATGCACCGAAAGACCCTTTTCGTTAAGGCGTTTGCCTATGCGCATAGCGCCGGTAGTTTTTCCCGAACCGGACGGTCCTGACATAAGCACCAGAGGACGTTCCTGCGAACACATAAATATTTTTTCGGCGGCTTCGGATATCCTGTCGCGGTATATCTCCTCACATTCGTTTATATATCCGGCAGCGTTCTCCGCCAGTCCGCTGTTGATATCGCGGATATCTATAAAATTAGTTATCATTTAATTATTCTCCTAAAAAATTTCTGTTTTTATTATATCAGATATCCTGCGAAATGTCCATACAATTTGTGCAATATCGGCAATTTTATCATATGCGGAATGAAACTGCTTGCTTTTTTGCTTCGGCAATGATATAATTTCAGCGAAAGGAAGTTATTTATGAAATTTTTTATACTATATCTTGCGGCGGTAAGCATACTGTCCTGCATAGTGACCGTACATGACAAGATCAGCGCAAAAAAGGGAAAACGTCGCGTTCCCGAAAAGATACTGTTCCTGCTTGCAGCCGTGGGAGGTTCAGCCACAATGTACATCACAATGCTGATAATAAGGCACAAGACCAGACACAAACGGTTCATGATAGGACTGCCCGCCATTTTTATCCTGCAATGCTTCCTGTTAATCCTTGTGACACAAAAAATTAATGTAAGCAGCTTGATATTGCCTTTTTAAAGTGATATTATTCTAAACGTTGAAAAAATTGCTATTCCGGCATATTTTTCCTGCCGGAACGAAAGGAAGTCTTTAAATGAAGAAATCAAAAATACTGTCACTTATAGCTGCGTCTGCTCTTGCAGTTACAACCCTTGTGGGCTGTTCATCCGGAAATTCCGGCGGAACTTCCGGCAGCGGATCTTCCGACAGCTTCAAAGTGGGAATAATCCAGTACGGAAGTCACCCGTCCCTTGACAACTGCAATCAGGGTATAGAAGAAGCCCTCAAGGCGTCTGACATAGCCGATAAGCTCGATATCGATCATCAGGACGGAAATATGGACAGCGCTACCTGCGATTCAATCGCCAAGAATATGGTCGCCAAGGAATATGACGTTATCTTCGCCATCGCAACGCCTGCTGCAATATCCGCATATGCTGCCGCAGCAAACACCGATATACCGGTAGTATTCTGCGCCGTATCAGACCCTGTAGCTGCCGGTCTTGTGGACGATATGTCCGCTCCCGGAGGCAACTGCACAGGCACGGCAGATATGCTCGATTTTGACGCTCAGACCGATCTTATAATGGCTCTTCAGCCTGATGTAAAAAAGATAGGCGTTCTTTATACTACCAGTGAAGCAAACTCTGTTTCACATCTTGCTACCCTTAAAGAGATCGCCGAGCCAAAGGGACTGGAAATAATCGAGCAGGGCGTTCAGGGAGCGGCTGATATACCTCAGGCAGCGGCTTCGCTTGCTCCTAAGGTAGACTGCATAAACAATTTCACCGATAACAATGTTGTAAACAACCTTACGGTGCTTCTTGAACAGGCTAACGCAAACAACATACCCGTTTACGGCTCAGAAGTAGAGCAGGTAGCCAACGGCTGCATAGCTTCTATGAGCATTGATTATGTTGCTCTTGGAAAAGCTACCGGCGACATGGGCGTTCGTATCCTCAAAGGCGAAAAAGCCGGCGATATCCCAGTACAGCAGGTATATGACTGCGCGCCTGTGGTAAACACCGAAGTGCTTGAAAAATTCGGCATAACACTTCCCGACGCTTACGCTGATGCAGAAAAGGTCACCACCAACGAAGAAGCAAAGACAGAGGAATGATCTTCTCTATGTCATCAACGTATTGACTTCTGCAAAAAATATTGACAAAACAGCGCCGCACAAAGCCTGAATAAGGTCTTTGTGCGGCGCTTTTATATAAATATAGTGTTGAGAGTTGATAAATGATAATTTACGGGGAAGCCCAAATTTATTTATCTATGTTGTCAAACAGCTCACTGGGCTGTTTGACAAGACTTCAATGACAGTAATCGTTAGTTTAAGGGGGCAGCCCTCTATCGCAGGGCAGCCCCCTCTTGAAGCCGCAAGACGGCTTCAATTCACCCCTTGCGGAGCTC
>CANQZR010000027.1 GCA_947628405.1 uncultured Clostridia bacterium | reverse complement strand
CCAACAGCCTATAGCTGTTGGAAAGAGGGGAACGCTCTGCAAGAGAGAGCGTTCCCCTTGGCACTAACGATTATTATCGTTTAAACCTTGTCAAACAGCCCAGTGAGCTGTTTGACAACGTAGATCAATAAATTTTGCTTTGTCCAAAACAGTCCGCCGGACTGTTTTGGAAATTTTGAATTTTGCGCGAAGCGCAAAATTATCATTTATCTCAACTCTCAACTCTCAACACTAAATTATAATTTTATTGGTACGTCGAAAAATTATAAATGAAAATCAACCTTTTGTTGTGACATAGCCTATAACAAAAAGCACTCAGCGCCTGCCTGCCATTACGGCTGTCGCAATATTCAGGTATGAAGCAAATATCACCCAGATAAGATACGGGATATTCATATATCCGGCTGCAAGACGTATTTTAAGGAACATTTTTATCATTATGGCAATAAGCACCAGCAATGTCAGTATTACTGCCGCCGCTGCCGCAAACAGATTTAAACGGAAAAACACTATGCTCCAGGAAAAATTTATAAAAAGCTGTATCCAATAGACCGTAAGAGCGCTTTTGCGTGTATCTCTGTCTGCTCCGCGGTATGAATATATAAGATAGGCGGATATGCCCATAACGGCATAAAGTACAGTCCATACTGCCGGGAAAAGCCATGCCGGAGGGGACAGCGGCGGCTTGGGGATCTCGGCATAGGTGCCGGAAAAATTCCCCGACAGCAATGCGGACAGAACTCCGGTCAGCTCTGCGGAAATGATGAATAAAAACAGGTCGGTAAGGTCTGACTTTTTGTTGTTTTTCATAATATGCTCCTTTCGTGATCGGGCTTGTGCTGCTTGTACAAATATATGTTGAACAAACGGCGTATAATACTAAAATTCCACCGCAACGCAGTCCTTTTCGCCCTGCTTTAGCGGATATAGGTCAAAAAAATGGTTACAAAGTGATTACAATTTGGAGAAAGTTTGGTTACAGCGTGGGCAGGATTTTCGCAAACCACGCAAATACGCCAAAAAATCGCACTTATCCTATCCTATTTTCGTAATATTTGGACTGACCGTAAACCTTGACTTTTTCGCCGAAATGTTGTATAATTTTTAGTGTCTCGATCTATATGCGAGTTAATAACAGAAATTTTGTCTGTGAAAAATATTTATTCCATGTTCTGGAAGGAAGTTGATTATGGATTCCGACGGGTATCCCGGGCTTATAATTATTCTGGCAGCAGCAGTATTCATAAAAGGCTTTTATACGGTTTGTGAAACTGCGGTAACGGAAATTGATGACAGAAAAATAAAAAACAGCGGCAAGGACGGCAAATTCAGGCTGCTGTCCGAACTGACCGCCAAGCCTGCAAGACTTATGACGACTTTTGCCGTGAACAGAATGCTGACGGCTGCGGTAATAGTCTATGCGGCGGCTTTACGGTTTTTGTCTCCGCTGACGGGATTGCTGGAAAGAACGTTTTCCGGCATTGCGGTGGGGAACGGCTTCTTTGGCGGAAGAAAGTTCTGCGCCGCTGCGGCAGCGGTGATAATACTTCTGCTGACTGTGCTCCTGCTGACGGTGGTATGCGACGGCGTGCCTAAAAAGATAGCTTCCGGCGGAAGCGAAAAACTGGCGTGCTTCTGCGCTCCGTTTGTAAAATTCCTTGTTGTGATACTTACTCCCATTACGGCGCTGTCGTCGCTGCTGATAAGGCTTATATCCGCTGTTCTCGGCTCCGGGGCGTCGTCCGAGCAGGACGTTGTCACCGAGGAAGAAATAATGATGATGGTGGATGCCGGCAACGAGACTGGAGTTATTGAAGAATCTCAGAGGGAAATGATAAATAACGTCTTTGAATTTGACGACCGAACGGTTTCCGACGTTATGACGCACCGCACCGATATCACGGCGGTAAAGACCCCTGCGGATATCCCGGAAATAGTTAATATCGCAATAAGCAGCGGATTTTCAAGAATACCGGTATATGAAGACACGATAGACCATATCATCGGCATAATATGCGTTAAAGACCTGCTTTGCTTTGTGGGCTCTGAAGCGTCGGAGAACGCTGCGGCAAACAGCTTTATAAGAGATGTAATGTATTTCCCCGCTTCGGTATCCTGCGGCGAAGCCTTTAAACGGCTTACGGCGAAAAAAATGCAGATGGCTGTGGTCATAGACGAATACGGCGGCACCGCAGGCATCATCACCATGGAGGATATCGTGGAAACGATAGTAGGAAATATTCAGGACGAATATGACGACGAAGAGGAAGAACTTATAAAGATATCCGACGACACATATACGATAGCCGGAACTGCCGATCCGGAAAAAATACTTCCCGAATTTGGCATAACTCTTCCCGAAGACAATGATTTTGACACCATGAGCGGCTTTATCGTTGAGCTTCTGGGACGTATCCCGGAGGAAAACGAAAATCCTTCCGTAACATACGAAAACCTTATGTTTACAGTGCTTGTAACGGAGGATCAGCGCATAACAAAAATAAAAGCGACTGTTTTAAACGAAAACGAAAATAATATTCAAAAGGAGAGCTTGGAAAATGATGAAGAAGAAAATTAGTCTTGTTCTTGCGTTCCTTATGGCTGCGTCAATGCTTGCAGGCTGCAAGAAAACTGATGAAAATTCCGCAGGGATAACCGATACCGGGATCACCGCGTCCGAACCTGCGACCATAACGCAGATGACTACGACTAAGGAGACCGAGACTGAAACAGAGACGGAAACGGAAGAAACTACGGAGGAAACTACGACCACTTCTGCTCCGGAAGAGACTACTGAATCGGAAACCACCACTACTACCGCTCCTTCCGAAACAACTATCGTCTCTGATCCCACTACGGCAACTGCCGCTGCGGTGACCACAAAGGCTGCAAAAGAATGGAACGAGACTGAGATAAGCGAAACTCTCTACATAACAAAGGACTGCTATTCCAGAGTAAAAGCTGTTGTAGGTTCAGATTCGGTCAAGAAATATACCGCAGGAACAAAAATAAATATCGTTGCAGCAACGGATACAGGCTATTACAAGCTGGCTGACGGAACATTTATTCATTCCGATTATGTAACCGATACTGCTCCGGGCGGCAATAATGACGATCCCAACGAGGAGATATTCGGCGATCCTGAAGAAACTACAACTAAAAAGCCGGCACAGACTGAAAAGACAAATCCCGACACAAGTAAAAATACTTCTTCAAATCCTATAAATACCAATTACACAAAAAGTTATACCGACAGATACCCCTATCAGCAGCTCTCATCTGCCGAAAAACAGCTTTACAGGAACATTGTAGAAGCTGCCGAGAGCTTCAATACCGAGGTGGCAATACCCGACGGACTTATGTCTGATGATGTGTTCAAGGTATATGTTATCGTGTTCAATAACGAGCCTCAGCTTTTCTGGCTTTCCAATTCCGTGCCCAGCGGCTACGGAAGCCTCAGCCTGAAATTTGAGATATCGCGCAGCAAAGCCGAGGAAATGCAGAAAACCATAGACTCCAACGTTCAGCAGGTAATGAACAAGGTCAACGCTTACAGCAGCACCGTAAGCAAGCTCAAGGTCATTCACGACTGGGTAATAACCAAAAATACATTCAGCCTTCAGGGCAACTATGCTACCTGCGGAATTTATAACGGTCTTACCGGCGCGGGCGAGCTCCAGTGTCAGGGCTACGCAAAGACTACCCAGTATCTCTGCGACATGGCAGGTATCGACTGCATGACCGTTGTCGGCAACAATTCCGAGGGCAGCACTCACGCATGGAACGTTGTTTACTGCGATAACGGATACTATATCCTTGATACGACTTGGGACGATCCCGAAAACAGCTACGGAAATGCTGATTTTGTACGTTATCTTTACTTCCTTGCAAACGACAGCATGATCAAAAATTCACACTTTAACATCAGCACCGCCAAGAGAGGAAACGGAGACCGTATAAAGCTCTATACTCCTCCTGCCTGCACAAAGACTGCCTGCTACTATTTCAAGGCATATAATAAAGAATACAGCGATCTTGATTCCGCCGTAAACGGAATGTATGCCGAATTTGACGACGTTATCGCCGCAGGAAAGCAGGTAGTTCATATAAGAGTTACCGACCATGATACATGGGAGACGCTTACAAGCGATAAGTACTGGAAAATATTCCAGGATTATGCAAGATCCAAGAGCAAGAAGGTAGACAATATAAGAAGACAGAGGATACTTCCCGAAAACTGCCTTGTTGTTGAGTACGATATTGTTTATAAATAAAATAATGTTCAGGGGCGGGGTGCGCATTGACCCTGCCTCTGCGCGTAATGCCGGCATGACGCCGGATAAAATAATTTGCCGAAAGGAGACTGACGGGATCTTTCCCTCAGGGTAAAAACATGAAGAATACAAGCAAAAGAAAATTTTATGTAGTATTGGCACTGGCGCTTGCCGCTTCCATGCTCGCTTCGGGCTGCAGCAGCGATAACGGAAGCGCCGAGGGAGAAAGCGAGACAGTTTCGGTAAACGTTATTGGCGGCGAAAGCACTGCTGCCGATCCAAACGGTGACGGCGGCTCTCCCGATACAGCCGATCTTGCCGAAACAACAACGTTTCAGACCGAAGTTGTAACAGACGAAAGCGGCGAGACCGTTACGGGAATGAACGGAGAAGCCATGACCCAGCCGGTGCAGACCGAAATAGACCCCTCCCAGACCCTGAGCGATGAGGATATACTTGCTGCCATGACAGGCACTACCGCTCCGAAACAGCTCAATATAAAAGAGTTTACCGGCAATCATTATGCTTATGATACTCTTACCGCAGAGGAAAAGGAGCTTTATGACGCCATAAAAAGCGGTATTGAAAACCTTAAATATAAAATATGCAGCGAAGACGCCTATACCCTTGAAGAATGGGCTAAGGTATACGGTCTTGTATATAATCAGGAACCGCAGCTGTTTTATATGAGCGGCAAGATCAAGGTGGGAAAACTTTTCTACCTTACCAAGGACGCCGACGCCATAAACCAGATGCAGCAGGCTATCGACGCTACGGCAGATAAGCTTGTGAATGAAGCCGCTGGAAAATCTTCCACGGCTGAAAAGCTGAAAGTCTTTCATGATTATCTTGTCCTCAATTCCACATTTGAGCTGAACGGAGATACTTCCGACTATAACTCCTCCATATACAATGCGCTGGGAAGCGGTCAGCCGCAGGGAAATATCCAGTGCGCGGGCTATGCAAAGACTATGCTTTATCTTTGCGGAAAAGCCGGAATAAACTGTATGGTAGTTACCGGAGAGACCACCGCTGGCGAATCCCATGCATGGAATGTTGTTGATGTTGACGGAGAATGGTACAATCTTGACGCTACATGGGACGATCCTATCCTTGCAACACCGAACACAAAAAATATCAGATATAAATATTTTCTTATCCCGGATAAGTGGATACATAACATTTCCCATATGCACGTCAGCCAGAAGCGGCTTTCGGGCGGACAATATGTGACATATTTTGATCCTCCTGCGTGTACTTCCACGGCGGAAAACTATTTTATCAAAAACGGGCTTGTATGCAGCGATTTTGATTCCGCCGACAAGGCTATAAAAGCAGAGATCAAAAAGGCAGCAGAAAACGGTTCAAGAACAGCGCATATCATGGTCGGCTCAAAGGACGTTTATGATGCGGTCTATGCGGCAAGAATGGATTATAATTCATACGCAAAGGGATTGTCCGGCGTAAAGGGAGTAAACGATGAATGCAGTCCGGATATGCTCGTAATTGAGTTTGATGTAATTTACAGCTGATACCGATAAATATGAAGTACAGGATATTATGTATTGCCATATGCGCTGCGGTGCTGCTTGCAGGCTGCACACCGGTCTCGGAAGAACCCGACGCCGGGACGGAAAGCATGACGGTGCTTTCCGATACAGTGCCGGAGAACTTTGTTTCTCCGGTATATAAGGCGCTTTCTCCTGAGGAAAAGGAGCTTTACGATAAGGTCGCTGACGCGGTATTGGATTTTAAGGAAGAAGTATCTTTCGGTGAGATTGTTCCAAGGGATACGGTGCGAAAGATATACCGCCTTGTATATGCTCAGGAAAGAAAATATTTCTGGCTGAGCAGCCTTTTCTACGCTCCGGGGGACGAAGTTTCCTCGCTGAGGTTAAGTTATGTTTACGACAGGGAGGACGCTGCCCTTAAACAGGCGGAGCTTGATTCTGCCGCCGACGAGATACTTGCCGGACTTCCGGAAAACGCATCAGATTTTGACGCGGCTGTTTATTTTCATGATACCATAATTACCGGCTGTACATTTTCCCAGTCGGAGGATCATGTAAATTCCGCTTACGGAGTTCTTGTCAGCGGATACGGTCAGTGTGAGGGCTATGCGGCGGCAATGTCGTTCCTGTGCGATAAAAAAGGCATACCGAATTATATGGTCTGCGGCACTAACGAGCGTGGGGAAACTCATGCGTGGAACAGAGTGCTTATCGGCGGAGAATGGTATAATATTGACTGTACATGGGACGACCCCATACTTAGCAGGGACGATCCGGATTTTATCCGCCATGACTACTGCCTTGTCAGAGATGACGAAATAATCGGCATAACGCATTTCCCCGACGAGCTTTATGACGGTCTGCCGCCGTGCACGTCGTGGACGAAAAATTATTTCTATGGGAAAAACCTTGTATTTGATTCGGCAGCGGAAGCGTCAAAGGAAATAAAGGAACAGATAAAAAAAGCGGGGCTTTCGGGAAAACGGGAAGCGGAACTGCGGCTTTCGGACGACGACGCCTATTATGCGGCAATGGCAAGGTTTTTTGACAGCGGCGAGATAAAGCGCATAATAGATGATGTGAACAGCGAATGTGGAACAGACATAGTTTCAGCCTACAAGCATAATAATGACAAAATGGATATAGTGCATATTTCTTTGATATATGGATCTGATGAACAATAATTCAGCCTGACGGCTGCACCGCCGACTTTTCGGAAGGGAGGAGCGCTTTCGGGATATCCGGAAACGTATTGAGCATGAAGAAGCATATCCGTATTCTGCCGCTGGCGCTTACAGCGCTTTTATATTCGGGACTGATGTCCGCCTGCGATACAAACAGTGCGGATACGGAAGGTACTGTGCTTTCAGCCGCTGTATCGGAGCAGACCGCTACGGTCAGCACGACGGAAAAAACAACTTCCGCAGAACATACTTCGTCTGCTTCTTCGCCGGAAACTTTTCCGGCGGAAACGTCAGTGACGACGCCTGCGCAGGAAGAATACACTGTAACGGCAACGCCGTTCAGCGTTCAGGAAGTTACGGAAACGCCTGATACTGCCGTTACTTCGGCAGAGCAGACAACTGCCGTTCCGACGGCTGCCGCAACGGGATCTTCGGGAACGCGTGATAACGAGAGCCGGTCGGTCAAAAAAGAAACAACGGTACAATCGTCCCTGACGGAAGAACAAGTCTCCGGACAAAGCGAAAGCGTTATTTCGCAGGAGACTACAGGCACCGTTTCGGAAACTACCGCCGTTACTTACGACCCGTATGCGCCGTTTGCGGTTAAGGAGAGCGGACTTCGTCCGTACAGCTATGATTTTATAAGTGAAAAAAGCCTGTATATATATGACGCTCTTATGACTGCTATAGAGCAGAAGAAAACCTCGGTGAAATTTTCTTCTGTGATGAATCTTACTTCCGAGGACTATTGCGCGGTATATCAGCAGATTTATAACGACGAATGTTCAATGTTCTATCTTGATACAAAAATGCAGTATGCGGTAAATTCCGCTACAAAGAATGTGGCGTCGGCAAATATTTTCTACCGCTACAGCGACGACGAGATAGATCGTATGCAGTCAGTTATCAACAGCGAAGCCGACAGGGTTATTGCCATGATAACTCCCGATATGTCTGAATATGATGTGGTAAAGCTGTTTTATGACTATCTTGCGGAAAATGTCGTTTATGATGAAAACACGGAAAACTGCCGCGATATTTACGGAGTTTTTGCCGATAAAAAAGCTATCTGCGGCGGATATGCCAAGGCTATGGAATATCTTTGCAGCAAGGTGGGCATTGAAGCCATAACTATAACGGGCGATGCGGACGGCGTTCCTCATATGTGGAATATGGTAAGGCTTGGCGGAGAATGGTATCACATTGATCCGACATATGCCGTTACTGAATCAAAGGTAGGTCCGTATGTAAGGTATGATTATTTCTGCGTTACAGATGAGGTGATATCAAGGAGCCGCACTGTATATGAGCAGGATTATCAGTATCCCAAGGCAAGCTCGGAGCTTTGCAATTATTATGTGAGGAACGGGCTTGTTGCCGACAGCTGGGAGGACGTTAAGCAGATGCTTACAAATCAGGTGCTTGAGGCTTCAAAGGAAAAGCGTCTTGTAGCCGAGATACAGTGCAGCAGCAAGGAAACTTATGACGACGCAGTTTACAGGCTGTTTGACCGAACGCAGGCTCAGGCTATACCTATCATGCAGAACGTTCTTCCGGAAGCGGAAAATAAATATCAGTGCGAAAACATTTCTTACAGTCAGGATCCGAACACTTATGTTATAAAACTTTTCCTTGAATATACAGACTGAATTTTAAAGCGAGCATAGTCTCTGCCCGCTTTGATTTATCCTGAGAGGGGGAGAAAAATTTGACGTTTGATATTTTAAAACGCAGCAAAAAAAATATTTTCTCCCGTGGTGTGTTTGCCGTGGTCATATCTGCAATGCTTTTAACCTCATGCGAAGATGACCATATAGACAGGGACAGTTACCGGATATTTTCCGACGGAACGTATATCGAAGTTGATACAGGGCATTCCGGTCAGAGCAAAAAAAACGGCGACGCGGCTTTTTACATTCCGAAAGGAATGGCAAACAACTACTTCAGCATGAATTTTTCTGATGATGAAAAAGAGGTCTATGACCAGATACTTAAAGATCTGGGAACATTCAAAGAGCAGGTAGTATCTTCCGACAATACGGTTTACAACCGTATGCTTAACGCCGTTCGTATCGAACAGCTTGCATATACGCAGGTATCCGGCTGGGATTGGGTGTACAACACCGACACCCAGAGCCTTGAAAGAGTATTTCAGTACAGACTGACGGCGGATCAGGTAAGCAGCATGAATATTGCCGCCGAAAAAGCCGCCAAGGAAATAATGTCGGGCGTTACTGCGGATATGGACGATTATGAAAAGCTGAAATATTTTCATGACTGGCTTGTGCTGAACTGTGATACGGATACGGATTACGATTATTCGGATACTATATATGGCGCTCTTGTTAAGAAAGAAGCCATGTGTGAGGGATATGCCAAAGCCTTTGCTTATCTGTGCAATCTTGCCGGAATAGAAAACACCATTGTCGTAGGGGAGACTGATGTTCCCCATATGTGGAATATGGTCAAGCTGGGCGGAAACTGGTATCATGTTGATGTTACATGGGATGACGCCGACAACAGGCTGCATGAAAAATATCCCAATGTCATTTTATATCAGTATTTTATGATAACGGATTCAGTGCTTGAAAACAACCATATTATCTGGGACGTTCCCGGCGAGCCGCCTAAGGCAAACGGCAGGAACGAAAACTATTTTGCCCGTGAGGGAACTGACGTAAACAGCGAGGACGAGTTTTTTACAGCCGCAGAAAATGCCATAATGAATGCCGTCAGCAGGGGAGAACAAGGCGCAATGGTAAAGTTCGGAACGTCCGATCTGTTCATATCCACAGCAGCAATGCTTATGAACGATAAAGATCTGAACAGTATATTTGACCCGATGATCTCCCGTGCCGAAGCGGCTTACGGGAAAGACATAAATGTCAGTTGGACGGATTATTATGCGCAATACCGCATAATAACATTCATAATTGAGTATAATTAAAGGATATTCACAAAAAGGGCGATAAACGAACGATCTCATTCAATACAAAAAAGCCGTTCCTTTCGGAACGGCTTTTTATTATTCTCCGTAATATGCTTTTCTGTAAAGTTCCTTGAGTTCGTCGATCCTCGGAAGTCTCGGGTTTGCTGTTGTGCACTGGTCGTCAAATGCTTTGTAAGCAAGACTTTCCAGAGCATTTTCGTAAACTTTCGGGTCAATATACGAACGTGGGTCTTTCTCTCCGGCTTCCTTGATAGAAAGTGGGATATTTACTTCTTTCATCAGTTTTCTTACTGCGTTTGCAAGAGCCTTTACACATTCCTGATCGGAAGCCTTCTGTGAAGCAAAGCCCATCATCCTGGCAATTTCAGCATAACGCTCGGGAGCGATATAATGATCGTACTTAGGCCATGCCGCAAACTTTGTAGGCGTCTGCTCGCCGTTGTATTCAATAACGTGAGGAAGCAGATATGCGTTTGCAAGTCCGTGAGGAATATGGAACTCTCCGCCCAACTTATGCGCAAGCGAGTGGTTCACTCCAAGGAAAGCGTTTGTGAACGCCATACCTGCAATACATGAAGCATTGTGCATCTTCTCCCTTGAAAGCGGATCTGCATTCTTGTAAGATGTAGGCAGATACTTGAACACCAGCTTTATTGCCTGAAGCGCCAGCGCGTCGGTATAATCATTTGCAAGGATAGAAACATATGCTTCTATAGCGTGTGTGAGAACGTCAAGTCCCGTAAATGCCGTTGAAGCCTTAGGAACGGTGTAAACGAACTCCGGATCTATGATAGCAACGTCCGGTGTAAGTTCATAGTCGGCAAGAGGATACTTCATGTTCTTGGATTTATCCGAAATTACTGCAAATGAAGTAACTTCCGAACCTGTTCCCGAAGTAGTAGGAACGGCAACTATCTTTGCTTTTTTGCCCAGTTTGGGGAACTTGTATACCCTTTTTCTGATATCCATGAATTTCTGAGCCATTCCGATAAAGTCGGCGTCGGGATTTTCATAGAACAGCCACATTGCCTTTGCAGCGTCCATAGCGGAACCGCCGCCGAGAGCGATTATAACATCGGGTTTGAAATCATTCATTACCTCGGTGCCTTTGCGGACTGTGGTAAGATCCGGATCAGGCTCTATGTCGCAGAAAATTTCAACAATGGGATTGTTGGGGTTTTTGTTGAGCTGATAAGTCAATCTGTCCACATAACCGAACTGTACCATTCCCGGGTCGGCAACGATCATTGCCCTGTGGATATCGGGCATTTTTGCAAGATACTGTATAGAACCCGGTTCAAAATAGATCTTTTCGGGAACTTTAAACCACTGCATATTCAATCTCCTCTTTGCGATCTTCTTCCTGTTTACAAGATTTTTGGCTGTAACGTTTTCCGAAACGGAGTTTTTGCCGTAAGAACCGCAGCCCAGCGTAAGGGAAGGAGCCATAGAATTGTACACGTCGCCTATTGCTCCGAATGAAGCGGGAGAATTTACCACTATACGGCTTGCTTTCATGGTCTGACCGTATTTTTCGATAACTTCTTCATTGGAAGAATGAATGACCGCCGTGTGTCCCGCGCCGTGGAGGAGCATTTTTTCGCACATTTCAAAAGCGTTCTTTTCGTTCTTTGCCTTTACTACCGCAAGAACAGGCGACAGCTTTTCAAGCGCCAGCGGATATTTTTCAGCGTCGGTGCCGCCAAGCTCTACGCAAAGGACCTTTGTTTCCTTTGGAATGGTTATGCCGGCTTTTTCGGCTATCTGCCAAGGATACTGTCCTACTACCCATGACTGAACAGCCATTTTTTCTACGTCTATAACAACGTCCTGTATTTTCTTTATTTCGTCCTTTTTGGCGAAGTAGCAGCCGTGATATTTCATAAAGCCTACGACTTCGTCGTAAATTTCGGAATCAATGATAGCAGCCTGTTCGGACGCGCAGATCATACCGTTATCAAAGGATTTTGAAAGGATAAGGTCGTGTACAGCCTGCTTGATATTTGCAGTTTTTTCTATATAGCAAGGAGTGTTTCCGGGGCCGACTCCGAGCGCCGGTTTTCCTGCTGAATAAGCAGCTTTAACCATTCCCGGACCGCCTGTTGCAAGGATAGTAGCAACATCAGGGTGATTCATAAGAAGACCGGTAGCTTCTACCGACGGGTGTTCTATCCACTGTATGCAGTTCTTGGGAGCGCCGGCTTTAACGGCAGCGTCGCGGACTATTTCGGCGGCTCTTTTTGAGCACTGCTGAGCTGACGGATGAAAGCCGAAAATAATAGGATTTCTTGTTTTGGCGCAGATGATCGACTTGAACATTGTAGTGGAAGTCGGGTTAGTTGTAGGCGTTACGCCGCAGACTATTCCGACCGGCTCGGCGATCTCCATATAGCTTTCGTCAACATTATCTTCGATAATGCCTACGGTCTTTTCATGTTTTATAGAGTGCCAGATATACTCTGTAGAGAAGATGTTCTTGGTCACCTTATCTTCGTATATGCCTCTTCCCGTTTCTTCAACAGCCATTCTTGCCAGTTCTCCCTGTGCGGAAAGTCCTGCAAGAGCCATTGCTTCGGCGATAGCGTCCACCTGCTTCTGATCGAGCTTCATATACTCGTCAAGAGCGACCTTTGCCTTGCTGACAAGATCGTTTATCATTTCGGCAGGGTCGATTTTTCCGGCTGTCTGTTTTTCCTTTGCCATAAATATCCGCCTTTCTTGTAAATATTGACTCGTTCCGCATATAATAACGCGGAACGTATTTTATGATATTAACTAAATTATTGTACCATATTTTTGCAAATACTTCAATGAACATACTGTTAATTTTGTCATATGTTGTTAGGCAATTTATTGTATTTTTCGTTATGGCTGTATCAAACTTTAAACGCAGATGTAAAAAATCGTCAGTTCCTGCTTGACAAAGCAAGACGGCTTTAGTATAATTAAAATAATGCCGGATATTTTTAAAACATATACAGAATGTGCTTTAAAAAGGAATGATCTTATGACTAAAGCTGAAAACAAACTTTTTGATTCTCTTAAAGAATTGGGCGTGGATATCGAGGGAACCATATCGCGCTTTATGGACGACGACGTCATATATACCAAATTCCTGTCACGCTTTCCCGACGAGGACAGGATAACGCCGATAAAAGAAGCTGCCGCTGCCGGAGATAACGACGCGCTGCTAAGGACGGCGCATAAGCTTAAAGGAGTTTCGGCAAATCTCGGAATGGGCGAGCTTTCAGCCAAGGCGGAAAAGATAGTTTCCAAGTTAAGGAACAACGTTTACGACGGTCTGGACGGGGATATCGCCGATACGGAAAAGGAATATGACATTATTTGCAGGGCCATTCTTGAAAACAGATAAAAACACGCTTCACATCATATGGTGTGAAGCGTGTTTTTTAAGCTGCGTTCATGAAGATATTCAGCCGCAAACTGTATCTTTGTGGCGTTGAAACCGCTTTCAAGCGGATAAATAAAATATGTATTGTCTGCCGTGGAAAGGGTTATGCACTGACCTTTCTTTTCACGGTAGTTATATTCCATGTGCACCGAAAACATTGACGCAGGCGAAAATCCAAGAGTTTTCTCCTCGGTATCGCCGTAGTCGGTAAATTTAAGACTGAACCCTTTTTCGTTATGGATAAGCCGTCCCTCGCCCAGATCTATAAAATTTACCGCATTGGGCAGGGACTCTATCTTTACGCGCATATCAAGGGAATATTCTCCCCGTTCTATTTCTGCGATCACCTGCTTGCGCTCCCATTCATACCAGTCGGGAATGTGAGAAAAACCGTCCTCTTTTTTATCGGGAAGCGTGACCATTCGTCCGTATTCGGTCATAAAACGTGCCGCTCCGCAGTTTTTGCAGGATATTTCCGCTCCGCTCGATATCATCTGAAATTCTGCGCCGCAGGACGGACATTTGTACAGCGTAAGTTCTATCCCCTCCGCACGTTTTTCATAGGTTATTGCCATTTTGTTTTCGTACTGGTACGCATATTCGTCATATGAAAGATACTTTTTTATCTTTTCATTGATGTCGTTTACCGAAGCTGCGCGGATCTCCTCACGGGTGTATATCTGCGTTATCTCGGCTTTTAGACGAACGCCTTTGCGCTTTTTTACGTTCCAGATAGGCGATTGCAGATAATTTCCGTGCATATTCAGCGTTACAAGCGGAACATCAAGGCTCTTTGCAAGTTTTCCCACCGATACGGGGAGCTTGGAGCTTGTTCCCACATTTGCATATTTTGCTTCAGGATAAAGCACCAGTATGCCGCCGCGGTCAATAACGTTTCGGATATTCCGGATAAGCATGATATCGTTGACAAACTTACGGGTGCCAAGACAGCCAGCCTGACGGTAAAGCCACTCTCCGTAATTTTCAAAGCCCTCCAGTTCGGAAACATAATTTGCCCTGTGCGGAAACAGCGCCAGCGGCGTTACATAAAAATCCATAAACGCATGATGCGTGGCAAGGACAAGAAACGGCGGTTTCAGATCTTTCATTCCGATCCGTTTGATCTTCAGTCCCGTTCCTCTTGTAAGCAGAAAGCACACCGCCCATATCAATGGCATAAAAAACAGGTTCTGTTCAGGGGGTATCCTTTTCCGGTCAAAAGGAACGGTAACTATCTTCTTTTTCATATCAGTCTACAAGTTTAGGGGAGAAAGTCTCTTTCCATGGCAGTCCCCATTTGTTGAGAGCCTCCATAAACGGGTCGGGATCAAATTCCTCTACATTGTATACTCCCGGCTTTTTCCACTTGCCGGTCAGGACCATCATTGCGCCTATCATGGCGGGAACTCCCGTTGTGTAGGATATAGCCTGTGAGCCTACTTCCCTGTAACATTCCTGATGATCGCAAACGTTGTAAACATAGTAATTGACAGGCTTGCCGTCCTTTTTGCCCTGCATTATGCAGCCAATGTTGGTCTTTCCTTTAGTCCTTGGTCCGAGGGAAGCGGGGTCGGGCAGGACCGCTTTAAGGAACTGGAGCGGAACTATCTTCTTCCCCTCGAAATCTATGGGTTCAATGGAAGTCATACCTACGTTTTCAAGGCATTTTAAATGGGTGAGGTAGCTCTGTCCGAAAGTCATGAAGAAGCGTATACGCTTTATGCCCTTGATGTTGAGAGCAAGAGATTCCAGCTCCTCATGGTGGAGCAGGTACATATCCTTTTCGCCTATTTCGGGGAAATCATATACCCGTTTTATCTCCATAGGTTCGGTCTCAACCCACTTGCCGTTTTCGATATAGCTGCCCTTTGCGGATACTTCGCGGATATTTATTTCAGGATTGAAATTTGTAGCAAACGGATAGCCGTGATCTCCGGCATTGCAGTCGAGAATGTCGATATAATTTATCTCGTCAAAATAGTGTTTCTGGGCGTAAGCGCAGAAAACGCCTGTAACTCCCGGATCGAAACCGCTTCCGAGAACGGCTGTTATGCCGGCTTTTTCAAATCTTTCACGGTATGCCCACTGCCAGCTGTACTCAAATTTTGCCGTGTCTACGGGTTCATAATTGGCAGTATCGAGATAATCGACCTTACATTCAAGGCAGGCGTCCATTATTGTAAGATCCTGATAAGGCAGGGCAACATTTATACAGATATCCGGCTTGAAATCTTTCATCAGTTTTACAAGCGCAGCGGTGTCGTCCGCGTTTACCGACGCGGTAGATATTTTTGTTGCGGTAGTTCCTTCGAGTTTAGCTTTCAGTGCGTCGCACTTGGAGACCGTTCTGGAAGCTATCATTATCTCGGAAAAAACGTCGGGATTCTGACAGCACTTATGGATAACTACAGAGGCTACTCCTCCGCAGCCGATTATCAATGCTTTGCTCAATTAAAAACATTCCTTTCAGATTCAGAATACTGCACGGCAGTTCAAAAAGATTATAACATATTTTCCTGTATATTGCAAGGAATTTTATCATCAAAGCATAACGAAAAAAGACCGGCGGCTGAAAGGATCTTCCGCAGCGCCGGTCTGATGATATATAGGCTTTGATGTTATTATTCGATGTATACCCTTTTCATTTTCTGCTCGGTGACGGGTCTGTCGCCATAACCTGTTTTTGTGGAAGCGATCTCGTCCACAACGTCCATGCCCTCTGCTACCTTGCCGAAAGCGGCATATTCGCCGTCAAGGTGAGGAGCGTCGCGGTGCATTATAAAGAACTGGGAGCCTGCGCTGTCTTTCATCATGGAACGAGCCATTGAGATAACTCCCCGGGTGTGCTTGAGGTCGTTCTTTATTCCGTTTGAAGCAAATTCCCCTTTGATATGATATCCCGGACCGCCCATGCCTGTTCCTTCGGGGCAGCCGCCCTGTATCATAAAGCCTTCGATCACCCTGTGGAATATAAGACCGTCATAAAAGCCTTTCTTTACCAGCGATTCAAAATTTTCGACCGTAATGGGAGCGATCTCGGGGTAAAGCTCCAGCTTGATCTTTTTTCCGTTTTCCATTTCAATTACTACCATAGTAAAAAATTCCTTTCAATAAAATATTTCAGATATGATTATAACATATTCTTACTGCTTTTGCAAGCAGTAAGGCAAAAATGCCGGTATTGTCGGCACGTCCTGAAAATACGCTCCGAAAAATTTCAAAAACCCCTTTACAAAATAATTTTTTTGTGATATACTATAGAAGTTCCCGCAAAACAGCCGAGGTGTGGCTCAGTTTGGTAGAGCGCTGCGTTCGGGACGCAGAGGCCGTGGGTTCGAGTCCCGTCACCTCGACCATATTTAAAAGACCCGGATATTTTGTTCGGGTCTTTATTTATGATATTGAAAAGGACGAATGATTCTATGGCAGACCGGTTTTCAAGAACAGCAATGCTTCTGGGAGAAGCCGCTATGAAAAGGCTTGCTTCTTCCCGTGTGGCAGTATTCGGCGTAGGAGGAGTAGGAGGATATGTGGTAGAAGCTCTTGCAAGGAGCGGTATAGGGGCGCTGGATATCATTGATAACGATACAGTCAGCTTGACCAACCTCAACCGTCAGATAATTGCCACATACGCTACTATAGGCAGCTTAAAGACCGATGCCGCCGAGGAGCGGATAAAGCTCATTTCTCCGGAATGTAAGGTCACAAAACATACCGTTTTTTATTCTCCGGAAACGGCGGGAGCGTTTGACTTCACCCTTTATGACTATGTGGTAGATGCGATAGACAGCGTTCCCGGGAAAATTTCCCTGGCAATACAGGCGGAAAAAGCCGGTACGCCGATAATTTCTTCCATGGGAGCAGGCAACAAGCTCGACCCGACTGCTTTTGAAGTAGCGGATATATATGAAACATCGGTATGCCCTCTGGCAAGAGTTATGCGTTATGAACTGAGAAAAAGAGGCGTAAAGGGGCTGAAAACCGTTTATTCAAAGGAAAAGCCCATTGTTCCCGACTATAAGGATCCGGAGGGGAAGCGCGTTCCCGGCTCGGTGGCGTTCGTGCCGTCCGCCGTGGGGCTTATTATCGCCGGCGAGGTCATCAAGGACCTGATAAAGTATTCGCCTTGACAATACCTGCCGGAAGTGTTATAATTTGTAATGATATATATCAGGGAAAGGAGACCGGTATGGATATAAATTATGATTCTCTTGCGCTTTTTGCAAAATTCGGCGGCGCTATGCTGGGACTTCTCCTGATAGTATGGATAATAGCCCTGCTCACACCAAAAGCCGCAAAGTTAGTGGACAGGATATCCGGAAAGAAAGGTATTCCCGAAAGGGTGCAGGATAGTGAAAATTCGGAAAAATATAAGGTCTACAGTGTTTTTGAGGACAGACCGGATAACGATCCTCCCAAAGACGGAGACGATACTGCAAAAAATTGATTTGGAGAGATAATTATGGCTAAAGATAAAAAACTTGTTGAAGCAATAACCTCTATGGATGAGGATTTTGCAAAATGGTATACCGATATAGTAAAAAAGGCTGAGCTTATCGAATACACCTCGGTAAAGGGCTGTATGGTAATACGCCCCTACGGCTACGCTATATGGGAAAATATGCAGAGAATACTGGACGGAATGTTCAAGGCGACAGGGCATGAAAATGTGTGTATGCCTATGTTTATTCCCGAAAGCCTGCTCCAGAAAGAAAAAGACCATGTTGAGGGCTTTGCGCCGGAAGTTGCCTGGGTAACTCACGGCGGAAGTGAGAAGTTAGAGGACAGACTTTGCGTCCGCCCTACTTCCGAGACTCTTTTCTGCGAACACTATGCGAATATAGTTCATTCTTACAGGGATCTGCCTAAGCTTTATAACCAGTGGGTATCCGTTGTAAGGTGGGAAAAGACTACGCGTCCGTTCCTGCGTTCAAGGGAATTTCTCTGGCAGGAGGGGCATACCATTCACGCAACTGCGGAAGAAGCCGTTGAGGAAACGGAACGTATGCTGAACGTTTATGCGGAATTTTGTGAAAAGTCCCTTGCCATGCCGGTAATAAAGGGCAGAAAGACCGACAGCGACAAGTTCGCAGGCGCAGAGGCTACCTACGCTATCGAAGCGCTCATGCACGACGGAAAGGCTTTGCAGGCAGGAACTTCCCACTATTTCGGCGACGGCTTTGCAAAGGCTTTTGAGATAATGTATACCGATAAGGAAAATAAAAAGGTTTACCCTCATCAGACTTCATGGGGAGTTACAACGCGTCTTATCGGAGCGATCATAATGACCCACGGCGACGACAGCGGACTTGTTCTGCCGCCTGCGGTAGCGCCGATACAAGCCGTTATAATACCTATCCAGCAGTTCAAGGAGGGCGTTCTGGAAAAGGCAAACACTCTTGCGGATAAGCTGAAAGCGGCAGGAATACGCGTAAAAATCGACGACAGCGACAATTCTCCCGGCTGGAAGTTTGCCGAATATGAAATGAAAGGCGTTCCGGTAAGAATTGAAATAGGTCCGAAAGATATCGAAAACGATCAGTGCGTATGCGCTTTGCGCTTCAGCGGCGAAAAGAGGACGGTTTCCCTTGAAAACGAGCTTGAAACATTCAAGGATACCATTGTGGAAATGCTTGAAAAAGAAATTCCGGAGGGAATGTTCAGAAAAGCCGCAGAAAACCGTGAAAAGCATACCTATTCCTGCAAGTCTATGGACGAGATCACGGAAGTTCTTGAAAAGAACGGCGACGGCTTTGTAAAAGCAATGTGGTGCGGCGACGAGGCTTGCGAGGACAAGATAAAGGAAGTAACAGGCGTCGGTTCAAGATGCATACCGTTCGAGCAGGAGCATATAGACGACAAGTGCGTTTGCTGCGGAAAGCCTGCAAAAACAATGGTCTACTGGGGCAAGGCATATTGATGAAAAAAATTATATCTATACTATTATTAATATGTATATGCCTGACAGGCTGCTCGCTTCAAAAGGAATATGACCTGTGCGGCAAGGACAGGGTCGAGGCTCTCCGTGCGGAAGCGGCAGATTGGGAGAGCGGACGATATCTTTTTACCGATCTTTCCACAGGCGAAATGAATCAGGCGTTTTCTTTCAGGTATGAAGCAGACGGCAGCCAGACCTGTTTGTATGAGCGCGTTATAGGCACGCAGTATGATCTTGAATACTACGGCGGCGGAAAAAACTATATGCGCAATGCCGGGATCGTTACGGTCATAACGGAAGGCGGAGAGGGATACGTTTCCTACAGCAGGGAAAACCCTCACCCGTATTCAACGGGAGATCTGCTTTTCTATATAAATCTGTATGCGGCTTCTTCATCCGAAAGCACGGACGAGGACGGCAATACCGTTTACACATATATTTATGATACGGAAAAGCTGAACAAAGCGGTAGGAATGTCGCTTACCGGATTTTCTACGGAATATGTCTTTGACAAGGACGGGAAATTTCTTTATTTCACCCAGACAAATTCCGACAACGACGGCTCCTACAGCTACCGGATAGACGTTGTTGATATCAACGCAGTCGACGTTATCGAGGATCCGGAAGCGGAGGGATAGTATTCCCGGAAATAACGGATCTTATTCAATAAAATGGCTGTTTTGTAATGTTGCACAAAAAAATTGCGGAATAAAGCGGAAAATTCTATATTAAAAAATTGTAAATTCGGAATTACCCCCTTGCAATCGTAAGGGGGTAATGTTATAATATTACTTGCGTGACTGCAAATTATTATGTTTTTGCGAGGAAGCGGAAGGTTGCCTGCGGTTTGCGGGGGAATTTCCGTGGAGTATGTCCGGTCGTGAACCGGGCGGCTGTGATAGTGAACACTGTGTGTGCTTAAACCGTGGACGAACGGTCTCCTGTGTGACTGCGCCTGTCCAAAGGTAAGCCTTGTGTTTGCACTTGCTCGGAAAACAAAGATTTCCGGGTTTTTTAATATCTTGCGGCAGGAAACACAAGGAAGCGTGGAAAGCCGGAACGGCTTAACAGCGCGGTGCGTTCCCACCGATAAAAGAATTATCACAAAACTCGTCCCCAAAATCAAGAAAAATCTTTTTCAGGAGGCGATCCAAGTATGGCAGTCAATGAAAAAATAAGGATCAGGATCAAAGGTTACGACCACGCGGTAGTTGACGCTGCGGCTGCAAAGATCGTTGACGCTGCAAAGCGCAGCGGCGCAAGAGTAAGCGGACCCGTCCCTCTTCCCACCGACAAGGAGATAATCACCATTCTTCGTGCGGTGCACAAGGATAAGGACAGCCGCGAGCAGTTCGAGCTGAGAACCCACAAGAGACTTATCGACGTTATAAGACCGTCCGACAAGTCTGTTGAAGCACTGCAGGGTCTTGAACTTCCTGCCGG
>CANQZR010000026.1 GCA_947628405.1 uncultured Clostridia bacterium | reverse complement strand
CCTGCCGGAGCGGCTGCTTTAGGTGCAGGAGCAGCAGGGGCAGCGGCTGCAGGAACGGCTGCCGCAGGAGCAGCACCGCCGTCTACTTCTTCGACAGCTACATCATAAGCCTTGCCATTTACGGTAATATTGAATCTTTTCATAACTTTATACCACCATTCATTAAATTTTGTTTTACTTTATTTTTAGAAGGGCATATTGCTGTGCTTTTTGGGTAAACGTTTATTCATACGCTTACCTGACATTGCCTCCAGAGCCGCAAGTATCTTTTCTCTTGCTTCCTCGGCAGTGATGATATCATCAACGCAGCCTTTTTCAGCAGCGTCAAACGCAGAAGCATTTTCTTCTGCATACTGAGATGCAAGTTTTGTTCTTTCCGCTGCAAGATCCTTTGCTCCTTTGAGCTTGTCATGCCACAGAAATTCTACCGCTGTTTCCGGTGCAAGCGGAGAAATGACAGCTTCGGGATAAGTATAGGTAACATCTGCATTTCCGGAACCAAGCGCTGACATTGCCGCACCATAAGCCTTGCCTGTAACAACAGATATTTTAAGCGTTGTAGCTTCTGCATAGGCATTTGCAAGTTTTGCCATATCACGGACTCCGGTCTCGGTAGAAAATCCCTCGGTGTCTATGAAAGTTACCACAGGAACGGTGAACGCATCACAAGTTCTTACAAATCTTGCAAGTTTTGAACAATCATCGGAAGAAAGTTTTCCTTCTTTCTTGTTTGTAGCTGCAATTCCCACAACAGAACCGCCTATAGTTGCAAAAGCTGTGTATGACGAAGTTCCGAAGCTGTCAGAAAGTTCAACTATGCTTCCCTTATCTGCAACAGCCTTTGCTATATCATTTGCAGTCCCACTTGCAGGACCGACCGGAGCATCAAATTCAAACATTGGAGCGGCAGAAATGTTGTTATCAGGAAGCATTGAAACAAGTTTTTTCACCTCTTCCATAGCTTCCGCATCATCCTTTGCATAAACAGCTGCAGTACCGTTTTCAACGGCTTCTTTGCCTTTCTTTACACAATTCGGATCGGTGTAAAGTTCACCATCGTCCGTTATAATAACAATATCCGCTGAGCATGCCGCCATTGCTGCGCTTCCTGCGCAAGTTCCTGCAACGACCGATATCTGCGGAACTACTCCGGAAAGATTATTTATCTGGGTAAGTATATCGCTGTATGCTTTCAGTGCGCCTGCGCCGTCATCAATAAAAGCACCGTTGGAATCATATATCCCAACAACAGGAGCGCCTGTTCTGGACGCAAGCTCAAGAACTTTACATATCTTTTCGGCATGGCTGGCACTTACTGCTCCGCCCTTAACGGTTTTATCCTGAGAAAAAGCATAAACAAGGCTGCCGTCCACATAGCCGTATGCGGTTATAACTCCGGTAAGCTCGCCGTCACACTTGACTCCTGCATTTACCTCAGTAAAAGCACCGTCGTCAAACAGCTTGGCAAGTCTTGATCTGCCGGAGCCTGAAGAAGCGGATCTATACGCTTCAAACTTGACCCTCTGACTTTCAGTTAACATAAAGGTTCCTCCGTTCGATAAAAAATAAACCAGAATAATTATACTACATTTTTCTTTCAAAGACAATATAAAAACAAATATTTTATATGTTTTTTCAAAAAATTCATATTTGATACAATGGAATTTCTATTTTCTGCCGTCACCTATAGCATTGCGAATAGCGCGGAGTTCTTCGGCAGTAAGTTCACGATATGCTCCCGGTTTTAGCATTCCGAGTTTCAGCGGACCGATGGCTGTCCTTTTAAGACGTGCTACCTCCAGTCCGACCGCTTCGCACATTTTGCGTATCTGACGGTTTCTTCCCTCTCGTATAACAATTTGCAGGACTGATCTTTCAGCTTCCTGTGTGAGAACTTTAACGGTTGCAGGAAGCGTTTTTTTGCCGTCTATAATAACGCCTTCCGCCAATTCCGCAAGCTGTTCATCATTAACGGAGGAATGTACCGTTACACGGTAAGTTTTGGAAATATGTCTGCTTGGATGCATAATGTCATTTGCAAATTTTCCGTCATTAGTAAACAAAAGCAAGCCTTCGGAGTTCCTGTCAAGTCTTCCGACCGGATATACTCTTGCAGGAATGTCCGAAAGCAACTCTGTAACGCATTTTCTGTCAAGCTCATCAGACATGGTGGTAACATATCCTCTTGGCTTGTTAAGCATGATATAGTATTTATCGCGTTTTTCAGAAAAAGCAATTTTTTCTCCGTCAACTGTTATGACATCTTCGGCATATGCGCCGTCACCCAATCCGGCAACTCTGCCGTTGACTTTTACCCTGCCCTGAGAAATAAGCTCTTCAGCTTTTCTTCTGGAACATATGCCGCATTGCGAGATTATCTTTTGAAGTCTGATTTTTTCCACGTCTTTACTCCTTTTTATATGCCAAAGCCATTCGGTATCTTTACAATGATCTTTTAATAAAATCAATAATTTTATCGCCGAGAGACGGTTTATATTCAATAATGACCGCGTCACAGGTCTCTGATGAAATAAGATCTGAAGTTCCTATAAGCTCTCCGTCAGCGTAAAAAGAAACCGTTCCGGCTTTAGAACCTTTTTCTACAGGTGCATAGATAAAATTTGCAATATCGGTCTTATAGGAAATTTCAGGTTTTACGCCATTTATGACCGTATATCCCGGAATTTCCTTAGGAACGATATGAACCTTTTCCGCGCTGCCTCCGGCAACATTTACATACAGATCCGAAAAATCACATTCTGCCTTACAGCTTTTTGCTGCGGAAAAACCATATTCATACAATTTCATATGATCGTTCCAGTCATCTGACGCATTCAGAGTAACACATATGAGCGTAACGCCGTTTTTTTCGGCAGCAGAAACAAGACACCTGCCGGCTTCATCAGTAAATCCTGTCTTTACGCCTATACAGCCGTCATAGAGCGAAAGCAGCTTATTGGTATTTGTCAGCCATCTTTCATAAGGCGGATCACCGAATTTAAGCTTTATTTGCTTTGTACCGCAGATCTCCCTGAAAATTTCATTTTTAAGCGCTTCCCTTGCAAGCATAGCCATATCATATGCGGTAGAATAGTGATCTTTGTCATGCAATCCCGACGGCGTAACAAAATGGGTATTTTTAAGACCTATTTTTTCTGCTCTTGCATTCATCATTTCCGCAAAATTTTCCGTACTGCCTGCAAGAAGTACAGCAGTTTCATTTGCAGCGTCATTTCCGGAAGGCAAAAGCATTCCATAACATAAGGCACGCTTGGTGACTATGTCATTTTCTCTTAACCCCATAGAAGAGCCTTCCACCATAATAGCTTCATTGTCTACCCTAAACTCACTGTCAAGGTCACCGCTTTCAATAAGAAGCAGAGACGACATGATCTTTGTGGTACTTGCCATTGGCAGAGTTAAATTTTCATTTTTTCCTGCAATAACAGTTCCTGACTGCGCATCTATCAGCACAGCAGCTTTTGCCGAAACCTCCGGGATAGATACGGCAGATACATCCGCATGACCGACAGCGCTCAAAAACATCAATGATGCAACAGCTGCCGATAAAATACAACGTTTCATAAAAACCTCCATAAAGGCATAGCCTTACATAAATATTGTGAAAGAACTTATCTTTCACAATATTTATTATGGAGTTTTTAAGCATAAATATTTAGATCACACGCTAAAACCGTCTGTATTTATATCAACTTGCTCTATTTCCGGAGAAGCTGCTTCTTCAGCGCTTGCGCTTTCTTCTTCACCCTTTTTCTTCTTAGGGAACATTGTCTGTACCTTGGCAATAAGATCCGGAACAGCACTGATTATTGCATTTGCCGGTGAATTTCCTGCGCCGAGTTCCAGAAGTTTTACCTCTCCGCCGCAAACAACTATAAAAGCTATCGGCTGAATTGATACGCCGCAGCCGCTTCCGCCGCCGAAAAGCTCCTTATCATTTTTTGACGGGAGATCCGAACCTCCTGCCGCAAAACCGTATGAGACCTTTGACACAGGAATAATAGTTATATCATCGCCTGCCTTTATGGGATCACCGATGATAGTATCTGCGTCGGAAAGTTCGTGTATCTTTCCTATAGCCGTTGAAACAAGATCTTTTACTTTAGTGTCCATTTTCATTCTCCTTTTTATACTGTTACAGCCTCTTTTACATCAGGCTGATTTTTGACTTTTGGCTTTTTACCTAAAAGGACTTTATAATTCCTTATAAGTCCGAAAAGTATCATAAATACAACAGAAAGTATGGTAGACGGTCTTATCGTTATTTTTACTTCTCCGTTATAGACCGATTTTGTACCGATAAAATCACAGGCGATATCTACAGATCTTACTTTTGTCTTAAAAATTTCAGACATAACCGCAATGATATTATATACCGCCGCGCTTATTCTTCCGTAGTTAACAGCGGTTTTATATGCGTCATCGCCTGCTATCGTGAAATCTACCACAATATCTTCAAAATAAATGTGCAAAAAGAGCTTTTTCAGACCTTTTTTTGAAGAATCCCACACGGCCTTTACTTTCTCTAATATGCCGGAAATATCATCCAATCTTTCCGAAATGCTTTTCTTGGGTTTGTCCTTTTTCTTTTTTTTGCTGCTGTCGGGATCGGCATCTTCGTTCTCATGACTTGCATCTTCGATGATCTCATCATCATTTTCAGATGTTTTGTATTCAGGAACATTATGTTCTTTTCCGGCGTCTGACGTACTTTCATTTCCGTCAGATCCGTCTGTATCTTTTTTCTTTTTAGCTTTTTTGTCCTTTTTTGCCGGCTTTTCTTTCTTTTTTTCCTTCTTTTTAAAAGGAAAAACCGTAAATAAAAGATACTTTACCTTAACGTCAAGAACGTTGTCATAAAATCTGATCTCCGCTCTTATTTTGGCATGAAGCAGCAAAGCAACAACAAGAACAATTATTCCTATAATTATCAATGCCGTCAAAATGTCACCACCCTCATATCAGAAAAATTTCAGGTATCGTCGGCAATGTCGTCCGTTTTTGTATTTTCATCTTCGTTATCAGCAATAAGTATCTCGTCAAAGCTGACCTGACTTTCAGAACCGGGCAGCGGTGGGAGATCATCTATCGAAGAAAGCTGAAAACATCTCAGAAATGTTGAGGTCGTCTTATATGCTAAAGGTCTTCCGGGAACATCAAGTCTTCCTGCTTCTTCAAGAAGATCTTTTTCAACAAGAGAATTGACAACGCTGGAACTGTCTATTCCGCGGATATGTTCAATAAAACCCTTTGTAACCGGCTGGTTGTATGCCACTATAGTAAGTACCTCCATTGCTGCCGGAGAAAGAGGAGTATTCTTTTTAGTTTCCATAGCCGCTCTTATATATTCGGAATATTCCGATCTTGTGACAAGCTGATAACAGTCTCCAAGTTTAATTATCTTTAAAGCACTTGATGTTGATTCATACCTGTCCGCAAGCAAAGATATCAGCTTTTCAAGCATATCTTCCTCTATACCGGCGGCAGCGCACAGTTTTTCAGCTTCAATAGGGTCTCCGTGAGCAAAAAGAACAGCTTCGAGCACAGAAACGCCTTCATTTAATTTCACTGGTAAGAAACCTCCGTTTCATCAGATCCGTTCATATCGTCCCGGATATTATGGCTGCGGTTGAAAGTGATCTCGGTATTGTCATCATTAAGCCATATCCTGCCCGATTTTGTCAGTTCAAGGACCGCAAGAAATGTAGCGACGCGTTCAGAGCGATCGTTCATACCGTCAAAGAGCTTGTTCATCAGGCAGCTTCCCGATCTGTAAAGGCATCGCAGAACAAATATGATCTTTGATGTTACAGAAACCATTTTCCTTTTTACAATAGAATTGAACGAGTCTGCCCTGACTTGCTCCTCCGGAGGTTTGCGCTGTATTTTTATATATGCGTTAAAAAGCTCCTGAGGATCATGAATGTTTGTGTATGTATTGTCTATTTCTAATACAACAGGCTTCCTGACAGCATTTACATTGCCGATATACCGTTCTTTCATAAGTTCGGCAGCCTTTTTGCAAAGTGAATATTCGATAAGCCGTCCCTGAAGTTCCTTTTTAAGCTGCTCCGCTTCTTCTTTCTGTGGAAGCAGCGAAACAGTTTTGATATATACAAGTCTGGCAGCCATTTCAAGAAATTCCCCCGCTATATCCATATTCTGTTCAGACATTCTGTCAATATAGTCAAGATACTGTTCCAAAAGCGTATATATCGGTATGTCATTTATATTCAGCTTATGCTTTGAGATAAGGTAAAGAAGAAGATCAAGAGGACCTTCAAAAACTTCAAGTTTAAAAGAAATTTGTTCCATCAGATTTATTCTCCTAACAGAGCAGTATGCCGATCGTTAAATTGCCGCAATTTTAAGGAACAGGATATCCACCCACCGGGAGATCAGATCCATAAAATTCACTGTTACAGTACGAAGAAAATTCAGCGGTCTGTCAAGAAATCCTAAAAATACAGCCAAAAATAGTATTCCGAAAATAATATTTTCATACTTCATTATCTTAAAATATGTTTTTTCTGAAAGAACGAGATTGAAAATCCTTGAACCGTCCAACGGCGGTACAGGAAGAAGATTGAATACCGCAAGCCCCACATTCAGTATAACCGAATACAGGAACACTGTAGACAGTATGCCGATAGCTGTATTTTCATGCAGTATCAGGTAATAAGCGGATATTTTATATAATATCATGGAAATATATGCTAATACAAGATTTGAAACAGGTCCTGCCAGAGAAGAAAGTGCCATTCCTACTTTCCTGTTTTTAAAATTGTTGGGATTTATAGGGACCGGCTTTGCCCATCCAACACCGGCTATAAGCATGAATATGGTTCCGAAAAGATCAAGGTGTCTTAAAGGATTTAAGGAAATACGTCCCTGAGCCTTAGCAGTATCATCTCCCATCCAATGAGCGGCAAGCGCGTGCGCTGATTCATGAATAGGAAATGCCGTAAGAAGTATCAAACCATGTATAATAATATTTGTTATTCTTTCATTCATAAAATATAAACACTTCCGCAACGATATGTTTTCGTAAAGATATACACAATGTTATAGAAATACCTGAATAAATTCATTGTACCATATTTGACTTAAAATTACAAGAACTATTCCCAAATTTCATGTAATTTTTCTTAAAATTTTAAAATTATCGGACTTTTTTTCAAAAAACACTTGCAATTTCTGAATGAATGTGGTAAAATATTAGCATTGACTTTATAATCAAGATATTGAAAAGGAGGTGTAACCCCATGGCAAAGTGCGATATTTGCGGAAAGGGCGTTACTTTCGGTATAAAGGTTTCCCATTCACATCACCGCTCCAACAGAGCATGGAAACCCAACGTTAAGCGTGTAAAGGCTATAGTTGACGGAACTCCTAAGCATATTTATGTATGCACAAGATGTCTCCGTTCCGGAAAGGTAACAAGAGCAGTCTGATCCGAAAATGAACTTAAAGGCATTGACCCTGTCATAATGGGCAATGCCTTTTTTGTTTATTATAACAGTTCGATTTCTATGCCCAGTACCCCATACTGCTCCTGTTTTTCTTTAGAATAATAAATTTCCATATCTTCCGACTTTGCTTGCGAAAGTTCATTTTTGCGGTAACCGCACTTTTCAAGAGGAAGATTTTTGTAAAGTTCCTCAAAATCCGAAAATTTATATATATTCCTGACTTTAACAATCAGCTTTCTTCCGTCTGAATTATTTGTAAACTCAATTTTGTCTCCGACCCCGATCAATCGCCTTTTGTCGTCGTTAAGGCGAAGTTCAATTGTTTTTTCTCCAGAACCTATCATTTCAAAAGGTTTCGGGTTAAGATCCATATAATGCAGCATTACAGTCCTCCAAAAACTCCGGTATTTTGAAATACCGGAGCTTTTCTATTATTTCGCCTGTGAAAGGGTTATTCCGTTGCTGCCAAGAGGGATCTCATGGTCAAGTCCGACAAATTTGCCGTTCTGCTGCCAGAGAACTTCCTTTACAAAAGCGTATTTATCCTCGTCCCATGTTGTAAAATCGTCCAGAACAAGTCCGCCCGTATCTCCGGAATTGGAGTTAAAGCACCAGAAAGTATGGTTAATACGGTTTTCCTTGATAAGCTGGCGGAGATATGTCATCCATTTAAGGTTAGGATCACGCATAAATCCTCCCCATTCACCTATAAGCAGCGGAGCAATGTTTTCTTCCTGAATGTAGAACCAGTTATCATACCAGCAATCTTTATACAGGCTGTTAAAATCATAGTTTCCTTGGAACCATGGCTGCTGATATACCGTAGGACCATAATCATGCGGCGAATATACCAGTTTATTCTGATACTTGCCCAGATCAACCGGGTTATCCTTTACACCTCGGAGGTTTCCGCCCCACCATGTGCAATAATAATCCCCCATATTTGTTGAAGAGAAATCGCCGTTCTTTTTGATATCCATAGGATAAATTTCAATTCCCTCTACCATTATAAGAACGTTTGGATTTTTGTCAAGAACAGCTTTTGCGGCTTTTTCAGCTATGTATTTCCAGTTGTCGCTGTCTTTAGAACCGTCCCACTTGGCACGCGGAGACTCGTTTGCTTTGCCGTGTGGTTCATTTTTAAGGTCATATGCAATGATCGTATCGTCATTCTTATAGCGATTTGCTATCCATGCAAGCGAATCAAGAAAATCCTTTTCGCTGATATTTCCGTCCGTCCAGAGATTTTTCATATGTCCCATTGAATCGGTCTTTGCGCTGTGGATGTCTATCATTATCTTGATACCGTTTGCACGGCACTGACCTATTACATAGTCAAAAATTTCAAGGCTGTTCATTCCCACAAGGTAAGAATTAGTCGCCTGATTGAAATTTGCACTCGGATAATTTCCGTTTGACCATTCTTTTATAAGTTCGGCTGACATAGGTATTCTCATAAGGTTGAATCCCCTGTCCGCAATATTTGATAAAGAAGTATTCAGGTCACACGCCCATAATCCGTCAAAAGTATTTGTGCCGGTATTGTAGCCGAACCAGTTTATGCCCGTGAGCCATACTTCCTTGCCGTTTTTGTCATAGATCTTGCTGCCGTCGGTATGGAGCCAATCATCGGTAGTAGGTTCGGGAACGTCCTTTGCCTGAACAATCTTCGGATTATTATTCCCAACAGAGCCGTTTTGTCCCGACTGTCCACCGTTATTTCCTGCCCCACTGCCGGAGCCGCTGACGGTCATGCTTCCTACCTTTACAGAAGCCTTGGAGCTATCTATAGTTCCTGCGTTGCAGAGTATCATACCAAATGTTCCTTCGCTGTTAGGATCAATATTTGAATTATAGTCAACAGGCGTTACGGTAACAGTACCGCCGCTTACAGATGCATCACAGTTCCACTTCTGATCTATCGCTGCTCCGGAAGAAACGGGGATCGTTACCGTCCAACCGTTTATTACTTTATCGGAACCGTTCTTTACAGTGCCGTCTATCTGAACAAAATCATTTGTTCCGTCATTCCAGCCATTAGGAGAATTAATTATAAGCTCAACGCCGCTCTGATCGTTTTTGCTTCCTGAACCGCTGTTATTTTTTTCTGATGATGAACTGCTGCTTCCGCTGTTATTATCCGCATTTGAAACAGGTTTACTGTCTGTATTGGAAGCAGGTGAGATCTGCTCCGTTTTATCATCTGTATCTTCCTCCGTACCCTCTTCAAGAGCAGCATCGTTCTGTGAAGATCGTTTTGCGGCAGACACTCCGTTGCCGTAAGGATCATAATCATCTGAAAACGGATCGTAATCATTTACGAAAAAGTCTATATCTCCAGAAGCAGTACCTTCTGTTTCAAGCATCAGCGATGTAGTTGCCTGAGTGTTATCAGCTTCGGCATTATCGTTATTTTTGCCGCAGGAAGAAAACATAGATACGGTCATTACCGCAGCAACTGTCAATGCAAGTTTTTTTCTGATATCAAACATAATAAAACCTCCGATGTTATTATTCTATCCGCCAGTCAATGGGTGTCATTCCGTGTTCTTCAAGGAAAGCATTTGTCTTTGAAAAATGTCTGCATCCGAAAAATCCGTTATATGCAGAAAGAGGACTTGGGTGAGCTGCCTGCAAAATAAGATGTGCCGGATTTGTTATAAGTCCTTTTTTCTGCTTGGCGTTTCCTCCCCAAAGAAGAAAGACGATAGGCTTTTCACGTTCGTTAAGTATCTGTATAACTCTGTCAGTAAATATTTCCCAGCCCATTCCCCTATGGGAATTTGGCTGTCCTTCACGGACAGTAAGAACAGTGTTCATAAGCAGGACGCCGTTATCAGCCCATTTTTTCAGATACCCGTGATTTGCAGGAGGTATCCCAAGGTCGGATTCCAATTCTTTATATATATTTTGCAGAGACGGCGGAACAGCTACCCCTTTCTGCACCGAAAAACAAAGTCCGTGAGCCTGCCCGGCGCCATGATACGGGTCCTGACCGATTATCACCGCTTTAACTTCCGAATAGGAAGTATACCTAAGAGAATTGAAAATATCGTACATATCAGGATAGATTTTTCTTGTAAAATATTCTTGCTTTAAAAATTCGCGCAGTTTTAGGTAATAGTCTTTTTTAAATTCGTCTTTAAGAAGTTCGTCCCATTCATTGCCGATATTTACCACTATATTCCCTCCCTGTTCCTTATCTGGACAAAAGCAGCATCAAGCAAAGCTATTGTATCGTTCCAGCGTATATCGGAAGCCGAAGCGCCGAAAACAATACATATCACATCATGGTCAAAACGTCTTGCCGTGGCAACAACGCAGTATCCTGACTGATCCGTCATTCCGGTTTTCATTCCTGTAGCATACATATAATAAATATCGCTGTATTCCTGAATTAATCTGTTGGAATTTTCCCAAGAAACTTCTTCGCCGGATTCAAATACGGCATATTCGTTAGGTTTTGCTGCGGAAGCCATTATCTCCGGCTTGGTCATAGCGTAAAGAGTTGCTTTGAGCATATCATGAACGGTAGTATAGTGATCGTCGTCGTGGAAACCGTCGGGATCAGCAAAATGGGTATTTTCCATGCCTATGTACCGGGCTGTCTTATTCATTTCATCAACAAATGTTTTCACCGCCATTTCCGCAGACATATCATCATTGCCGCCGATAATGCGTCCCACATTGGCAGCGACGGTGTAAGCTGCATCATTTCCGGACGGCAGCATAAGAGCGTCTATTATCATATCGCGGCTCAGTATACTTCCTTTATTGAGATATGCAAGGCTTGAACCGGGATTTACCATATCAAGCTCGTCTCCGGCAGTAAACATAAAGTCCTCTGTAACGTTATCCAGAAGAACCGAAGCGGTAACTATCTTGGTCGTACTGGCAGGATAGCATTTTTCATCTGCATTTTTAGCATAAAGCACTTCATCTGCCTTAACATCGTAAACTATTGCATACTCAGAACGTATTATCATATCTATAGGGTATTCCGAACGCAGTTTCGGCTGCGGTATTTTATATTTCAAAAGAGCCTGATCTACAAATGCATCTTCTGCAGGTTCGGTTTCTTCGGGAAGTATATCTTTATCCTCTATGTCATGATCCAGTTCGGCATGAGTATTATTGGCAAGCATCTGATAATTATCGGAGTTTATTGTAAGCGGTACTTCAACAGACTTGCTAAGACTTATAAAGCCAACTATACCGCCTGCAACTATAAGTATCGCAAGAAATATTCTGATCCTTGCCAAAGCAGCTTTTCTTTTTCTCTTGGCAGATTCGGAATATATCTTTCTGTTATTTTTCCTTTTTTTACCTGACATTATATTTTACCTTTCAAATAATTTTAAATACAATAACATTTTAACACATATCTTATTACATTTCAAGAGTATTTTTTTCAAAAATACTAATAAATTATAAACATTGTGAGCCATGGGAATATTAAAAGAAAAAAATTGTTTATCTGCAATTGACATGGAAAGCATAATATGGTACTATATAATTTGTAGTATTTGAATCTTTTTTAGTGAAAGGAGCGGCGTTCTGCCGAGTTGTGAAAGATCATGCTGCTTGCATTTGTTTTGTTATTGATAGGTTTTGTCCTGCTTGTAAAAGGCGCTGATGTATTTGTTGACGGAAGCTCGTCTATTGCCAAATTTCTTAAGATCCCTTCAATAGTGATAGGTCTTACAATAGTAGCATTCGGAACAAGTGCTCCGGAAGCCGCAGTAAGCATAATAGCCGGCATAGACGGTTCAAATGACATTGCGGTAGGAAACGTTATCGGTTCAAATATGTTCAATCTGCTTGTTGTAATGGGTCTTAGCGCGGCTATAAAACCCATAAATATTCAGAAACAGATAGTAAGATCGGATTATCCGTTCATGCTGCTGGCGACTCTTGCTCTGGCGGCAATGTCATTTGATGTTTTTTTCGGGAACGGCTCTGCAAATACTATTGCTCGAAATGATGCCGTTATTCTTCTTATGTTTATGGCAATATTCCTTTTCTACGTTATTTCATCTGCATTGTCAACAAGGAAAGCAAAACTTGATTCCGGTATAGCAGAAGAAGAGGAAAAACCAAAATACGGCATTGGGCTAAGCATACTTTGCACAATAGGCGGTCTTGCAGGAATAGTCATAGGCGGACAGCTTGTTGTTGACAGTGCAAAGAAGATCGCTCTCGGCTTCGGAATGAGCGAAACGCTTGTTGGACTTACGATAGTAGCGGTGGGAACTTCCCTGCCTGAACTTGTTACAAGCATAATGGCAGCGCGAAAAGGAGAAAGCGATATTGCCGTTGGAAATGTTGTAGGCTCAAATATCTTCAATATCCTCTTTGTTCTTCCTGCATCTGCCGTTATAACTCCTATTATAGATATAGACCCAAAAGCTCTTGTGGATATGATAATACTCATAGCTGTTTCAATACTTGCATATATCTTCTGTACCACAAAGAAAAATGTCAACCGTGCCGAAGGCATTATTCTGTTTCTTTTATATGTAGGATATATGGTATTTGCAATTGCAAGAGAATACTGACAAGGAATGATAATATGAATACACTATGCAATATCATAAAAGAACAGCTGTATCCGAATTTTGTCAATCTGGAAACTGCGATAAAGACATATGACCGTAATGCTCTTGTGTGCGGTTCCCCGGCATGGAGATATGTCTATCACACCATACATTCTGCGGACAAGTGGTTTTTTGACCCGTTTGTCTATGATGAACCTGAATTTCACGAGGACGGTATGGACAACCCCGATAGCCCTTGTTCCGTTCAGTTAAGCGATGAAGAACTTCTTGATTATCTGTATGCCGTAAAGGATAAAACTTTACGCTTTATAGACGGTCTTACAGATGATATGCTTTCCGAAAAGCCGGAAAAATGCCCGTACACACGTCTTGAGCTTGTACTTCGGCAATTCAGGCACATTTCGTTCCACACCGGAATGATAAACGGTCTTACCATTGAAAAAACAGGAAAATTCCCCGTATATGTGGGAGACAGCAACAGTATGAGCAGGCTTGAAAACGGTCTTTACGATGAATGACCTATTATTTTGAAAGGGAGCTTCAATATGTACCAGAAGTCCGCAAAGGTTGCGGCTATACACGATCTTTCCGGAGTAGGACGCTGTTCACTTTCTGTGATCCTGCCTACTATGTCCGCTCAGGGAATACAGGTCTGTCCTGTTCCAACGGCTATTCTTTCCACACATACCGGCGGTTTCGGAGATGTGGTTCTCCGCGACCTGACCGATTATATCCCCTCCGCATTGGAACATTACAAACGCTTGAATTATAAATTTGACTGTGTTTACAGCGGTTTTCTTGCTTCAAAGGAACAGGTAGATCATTGTCTGGAATTTTTTGAATATTACAAGGATTCCCTGAAAGTAGTAGATCCGGTAATGGCGGATAACGGCAAACCTTACAGGACATGCACGCCGGAGCTCCGCTCAAGAATGGGCGAGCTTGCAGAAATCGCCGATATAATAACTCCTAATATCACCGAAGCGGCAATGCTTCTGGGAGAATCCCCTAATCAGCCCGATATTACAATGCAGCAGATAAAAAGTTTCCTTGTAAGACTTTCGGAGCTTGGTCCCAAAATTGTCGTTATTACAAGTGTTTTTTCCGACGGAAAGGCTTACAACGTCGGATATGACCGCGAACACAGCAAATTCTGGAAAATACCTTATAATCTTATAAGCGCAAGCTACCCCGGAACGGGAGATGTTTTTGCTTCTGTCCTTACAGGTTCCATTCTCCGCGGAGACAGCCTGCCGATAGCTATGAACCGCGCTACAGCGTTCCTTGAGCTTGCAATAAAAACAACATACAGTTATTCGACCGACACCCGTGAAGGCATCATGCTGGAGCGCTGCCTGAACTTTCTGATAGAAAATCCCACGCTTTGCGATTATGAACAGATGTAAGGAGCGATGGATATTTACAATTTGAACGTTGTCCTTGTAGAACCGCAGATCCCTCAGAACACTGGAAATATCGCCCGTACCTGCGCCGTTACCGGAGCAAGGCTCCACCTTGTAAAGCCGCTGGGATTTGAAGTTACCGACAGGAACCTTAAACGTGCAGGTCTGGACTACTGGCACGAACTGGATATTACATATTATAATGGCTTGGAAGATTTTTTCACAAGAAATAAAGGCGGAAATTTTTACTATTTTACCACTAAGGGACTTAATACATACAGCAATGTAAAATTTCCGAACGACAGTTATCTTATCTTCGGCAGAGAGGACGCCGGGCTCCCGGAATCGCTCCTTGTAAAAAATAAGGAAAGCTGTCTGCGTATACCAATGCGTCCAAGGCTAAGAAGCCTTAATTTATCAAACTCCGTGGCGATCGCAGTCTATGAAGTACTGAGGCAGTGGGATTTTCCAGATCTTGCCTCGGAGGGACAGCTGACTAAGTACACATGGAATTAATTTTTGAAAGGAATGAACAGCAATGAGCAAGATCAAGCTAATGACCGATTCGGCGTCGGATATCCCCAAGGAATTTGAGGAAAAGTATGATATACGCATACTCAGGTTTCCCATAACCTTAGGCGAAAGATCTTTTTACGACCGTGATTACGATCACATGGAATATTATGATATGATAATCAATTCTAAAGACTTCCCTACCCATGCCCAGATAACATCTTTTGAATTTGAGGAACTTTACAAAGAATATTATGAACAGGGTTACAGTGACCTTATCTATGTTGCGATAGCTTCTCTTGGATCAAACACATATAATAACGCAGTAATGGCGGTAACGAATTTCTTTGAAAACAACCCCGAAGCCGAGGGAAAATACAAAGTTCACGTCATTGATTCCGGAAATTACACGGGAGTTTACGGATTTCCGCTTATAAAAGCTGCCGAAAAGATAGAAAACGGCGCGTCTGCCGATGAAGCTATAGCTTATATGAAAGATTGGCTCTCCTGCGCAGAAGTTCATTTTGGCTGTTATTCACTGGAATTTGTAAAGCGTTCGGGACGTGTAAGCACCGCCGCCGCTTTTGTTGGCGAACTTATGGGACTGCGTCCGGTAATTGAAATAAAGGGAGGAATTTCTTCCACCGACGCGAAAGTCCGCGGAGACAAGGCAATTATCCCGAAAGTGGTAGAGATAACCGCCGATAGGATAATTCCCAAAACGCCCTACTGCTTGGTTTACGGGTATTTTGAAGACGCCGAGCGTGAGCTTGCAAAGGAGCTTACCAAAAAACTGGGCTATCCGCCGGAGATGTCTTTCCGCATAGGCGGAGTTATTGCCGCAAACGCGGGTCCGAAGCTCGTTGGAGCATTTTTCAAGGGGAAAGATTAAAGTAAAAGGCACTGCCGAAAATTTTCGGCAGTGCCTTACTATTCCCCATACCCACCCTCACAGAGGCAGCCAATGTCCGGTATTAAAAATAAAAAATTACAATACGTTTGTACACTGTCGGAGCATAACGATCCTTTTGGCGCGTCTGCTCTTGACGCATAAGTCTTTGCGGCGTAACGCTGCCGCGCGTGACATTCACTCTGCACTTCTGCTATCAACAGGATCTTATTCGATCAGTTCGGTTTTCCAGTTTGTTTCCTGAAGTTTGTTATCAACAATGCGGAGCTTCTTGGACATATTGTCTATCTCCGTCTGCCAACCCGTTACGGAAATAGATGATCTTATCCTTATCTCGGAATTTCTTGCCCTGTTTACAGTAAGGCTTGCCGCAGAAACTATCTCCTTGTATGCAGAAATTTTTATCGACAATGCGTCCTTTTCGGCAATAAGTTCCGTTAAGGTTTTTCCGTCAACTGCTGTCTCATGGTTTGTTTTGTTTATTTTTGCCATAAGATATTCAAGACGGTCGACCGATGCGTCAAGCTCCTGTTTAAGCCTTGCCGGCGATTCGGCAGAAGTTTCCCCCTCCTGAACAAGCACATTCTTGTTCATACGCATTTTGAGCTGTTCGATATTACGGTTCAGATCCGCTCTTTCCTGCAATGCTTCTGCAAGTTTCATTGTCATTTCCTCCTATAATTTTTTATCATAACGACAGCCGTGTAATTATTTTTTCTTTGATAAGGATATCATATTTTTAAAAAATTGTCAACACAGTATTCATTTTACACAAATTTACAGAAAAATTTTTCGGCAAAGTATTGAAATTTTCGGCGAAAAATGATAAAATAATATGATATATTATGTAAAGGCGGTTTTGCTATGGTTTCAAGATTCACAAACCTTATCGACCTAAACGATATGCCTACCCAATGGTGGAACGAAGTTATTTCCCTTGGCGCAAAAATTGCCGACGATCCTTGTAAATATGCGCATGAATGTGACGGCAAAATTATGGGAACTCTTTTCTATGAACCGTCTACCAGAACACAGATGTCTTTCCAGACCGCTATGCTCAAACTTGGAGGAACCATAATCGGCTTTGACAACCCTGCTACTTCCTCTGTTGCCAAAGGCGAAAACCTAAAAGATACCACCAAAATAGTTTCAAATTATGCCGACATAATGGTAATGCGCCACCCATCAGAGGGTTCTGCAAAGGCTGCGGCGCTTACAGCCGACTGCCCTATCATAAATGCAGGCGACGGCGGACATCTCCACCCTACCCAGACCCTTACCGATCTGCTTACACTTTCAAAGGAAATAGGAAGGCTTGATAACCTTACCATAGGTCTTTGCGGAGATCTTAAAAACGGAAGAACTGTTCACTCGCTCTGTAAAGCGCTTTCCTGTTACAAAGGAAACAGATTCATACTTATTTCAACACCGGAACTCAGACTTCCGTTCTATGTAAAGGATATCCTCACCGCCGCAGGCTGCGTATTTGAAGAAGTAAATACGATCGAAGAAGCTATTGCAGGGCTTGATGTTCTTTATATGACCCGTATACAGGCAGAACGATTCAATTCTAAGGAAGAATATGAAGCGCAGAAAGACGTTTACTGTCTTGACAAAGCTAAAATGAAAAAAGCCAAGAAAGACCTTTGTGTGCTTCATCCGCTGCCAAGAGTTGATGAAATTGCCATAGAAGTTGACGATGATCCAAGAGCACTGTATTTCAAGCAGGCTAAATACGGAATGTATGTGAGAATGGCACTTATAATGACAATACTGAAAAATGAATACCCCACTACGCTTCTGAGCGGAAATGTACATAATGATATATGCTGTCAAAATTCCAAATGCATTACCCATACGGAAAAATATCTTCCAAGGAGTTTCCGCGGCTCTGGGGATACTCTTGAATGTGAATACTGTGATGAGCGCCTTCTCCGCAAGCACTAACGCTTAAATGCAAGATCGGCGAAAGGATATCCCTTCGCCGATCTTACCGCAAATATTAGTTTCGCTTTTAACTTATTCAACAATGAACTGTTTGATCTGTGCAAAAAATTCGGACGCATCATCGGTATGTGCTTCAAGCTTGATGGGTTTTGAAAGATCAAGGCTGAATATACCCATGATCGACTTTGCGTCAACGGCGTATCTTCCGGAAATAAGGTCAACGTCATAATCGCACTGTGATACAACAGATACAAAACTCTTTACATCGTTGATCGTACCAAGCATAACTGTGGTCTTATTCATGATTTGTCCCTCCAATTTCAATTGATCTTTATGGATCTGTATTTGGCTTTCGGGATCTTGCCCTTGAGCTTAACTATAGCATATCAGTTTTGCTTCAGTAAGTCAAGGGGGTTCACAAAAAGTTTTTTTATTATTGGTGATACTATAAATTTACACTTTGACAGGCAAAAATAATTTTAGCAAATTGCACAAAATATATGTGGTGTTTTTATGAATATTTATTTTTTCACTTTTGGCTGCAAGGTCAATCTTTATGAAACTGAAAACATGAAAGAGCTTTTTATCGAAGCAGGTTATACGGTTTCTGAAACGGAGCAGGAAGCAGATATCTTTGTAATCAACTCCTGCACCGTTACGGAAAACGGAGATAAAAAAATGAAAAAAGAGCTCCGCCGTCTTAAACGCACTTATCCCGGGTGCATAATAGTCCTTACCGGCTGTTTTCCGCAGGCTTTCCATGAAAAAGCAAAGCAGATCCGGGAGGCTGATATAATTACAGGCACAAAAAACCGCAGTATGCTTCCGACTATCGTTTCCGACTACATCAAAGACCGGAAAAGAACGGTAAACGTATGCCAATACAACAGAAAAGAAGAATTTGAAAGCTGTTCAAACAAAGGCTACGGAAACAACACCAGAGCATTTATAAAAATACAGGACGGCTGCGGAATGTTCTGCACATACTGTATTATACCGTATTCACGAGGAAATTTCCGTTCAAAACCGCTTGATGACATAATTCGCGAGGCAGAAAATCTTGCAGCCGCAGGACACAAAGAGTTAGTTCTTACGGGAATAAATCTTTCATTTTACGGAACGGATCTCGGAAAACGGCTTGCAGACGCTGTGGAAGCGGTTTGCAGGGTAAAAGGCATAGAACGGGTACGACTAAGCTCCATAGAGCCTGAAATGATAACCTCTGAAGATATAAAACGCTTTTCCGTGCTTGAAAAGCTCTGCCCACACTTTCATCTTTCTTTGCAAAGCGGATGCGACAAAACTCTCAGGGCAATGAACAGGCGCTATCTTTCGGAGGATTATGAAAAACTTGTCGCCGCTCTGCGAGAAAACTTTGCCGACTGTTCCATAACTACTGATATAATGGTAGGTTTTCCCGGCGAATCCTACAATGATTTTCAGCGATCACTGGATTTTGCAAAAAGTATAGGCTTTGCCAAGGCGCATATTTTCCCCTATTCACGAAGAAAAGGCACTCCGGCTGCTGAAATGCCGGATCAGGTACCTCAGGATATCAAGCGGCTTCGGGCTGCCGAAATGGAAGAAGCAATGTCAAAAAGCCGTGAAAAATTCCTTACAAGTCAGATAGGAAAAGTATTTCCTGTGCTTTTTGAACGGGAAAAACAGGACGGTATCCATAACGGATACACTCCAAATTATACAAAAGTAAAAATATTAACAAAATATTCAGATAAAAGTTTGCGCAATGAACTTTTTTATGTTAAAATAATAGGGACGGAAAAAGATTTCTGTATCGGCGAAATAGTATCAAACCATTAAGGAGAGTATAAATTATGTCAGTCTATCGTATTTATGTTGAGAAAAAACCCGAATATGCCGTTGAGGCAAAAAATCTTCTTTCGGATATCAAAACAGCTTTGCGCATGGACGGTCTTCGCAATATCCGTATAATGAACCGTTATGATGCAGAAGGTCTCAGCGAGGAGGATTTTGAACTTGCGGCGGAAAATGTCTTTTCCGAGCCTGCCGTAGATGTTTGCAGCAGAACGCTTCCCGAGCTAAAGGACAGCGAATCGGTATTTGCCGTTGAATTTCTTCCCGGTCAGTTCGATCAGCGGGCAGATTCCTGTGAACAATGCATACAGATACTTACTCAGGGCGAACGCTGCCATATCCGCAATGCAAGGATCTACATAATAGACGGCAAACTGTCCGATACCGAAATGGAAAAACTGAAGCATTACATAATAAACCCCGTTGAAAGCCGTGAGGCTTCTCTTGAAGAGGTCGAGACCCTTGCTTCAGATCACGATATACCTACAGAAGTAAAGACCCTTGAAAACTTCATTTATCTTGAAGAAGTCGAACTTGCCGGATTTATAGCCGATTATGGTCTTGCAATGGATCTGGACGACATAAAATTCTGTCAGGATTACTTCAAGAACGAGGAAAAGCGTGACCCTACCATTACCGAAATAAGAATGATAGATACTTATTGGTCGGATCACTGCCGTCATACAACTTTTTCAACTATAATCGATGACGCATCTATAAATGCTGATTACATACAAAAGACATACGATAAATACATTGAAGTACGAAAAGAGCTCGGAAGAAGCGATAAACCCATAACTCTCATGGATATTGCAACGATAGCCGCAAAAAAGCTCAAAAAAGACGGCGTTCTCAAAGATCTTGATGAATCCGAAGAGATCAATGCCTGCTCTGTAAAGATCAAGGTAGATGTTGACGGTGAGCTTCAGGACTGGCTGCTTATGTTCAAGAACGAAACTCACAACCACCCTACCGAGATCGAACCTTTCGGCGGTGCTGCCACCTGTCTTGGCGGCGCTATCCGCGATCCGCTGTCCGGACGTTCATATGTTTATCAGGCAATGCGCGTTACAGGCGCTGCAAATCCTCTTGTTCCGGTTGAAGATACCATTCACGGAAAACTTCCGCAAAGGAAAATTACCGTCGGTGCGGCAAACGGTTACAGTTCATACGGAAACCAGATAGGGCTTGCAACAGGTCATGTTTCGGAAGTATATCACCCCGGATATGTTGCAAAACGTCTTGAAATAGGCGCTGTTCTTGGCGCTG
>CANQZR010000025.1 GCA_947628405.1 uncultured Clostridia bacterium | reverse complement strand
CCCTTGGCACTAACGATTACTATAGTTTAAGCCTTGCCAAACAGCCCAGTGAGCTGTTTGGCAACATAGATCAATAAATTTTGCTTTGTCCAGAACAGTCCACCGGACTGTTCTGGAAATTTTGAATTGAAAGGAGCTTTTCCGTGCTTGAATATATCGACTCCCATGCTCACTACGATGCGGAACAGTTCGACCCCGATCGGGACGAACTTTTAAACCGTATCCATAACGCCGGCGTTAAAAATATAGTCAATATGGGCTGTAATATGGAACATTCACGCATTTCCACCGAATATTCCCAAAAATATCCCTTTGTTTACGCCGCCGTCGGTATCCATCCTGAGGACGTGGAGGGAACGCCCGATAACTATCTTCAGCAGCTGAAAGAATGGGCAGAACTTCCCAAAACCGTCGCCATAGGCGAAATAGGTCTGGACTACCATTACGAAAATTACAATGCGGAATTGCAGAAAAAATTCTTCGGTGAACAGCTCGATCTTGCCGCGGAGCTTTCCCTGCCGGTGGTGATACATTCACGGGACGCAACGGAAGATACCATGGAGATACTCCGTAAACGCGGCTCGGTAAACGGCGTTATGCACTGCTTTTCCGGTTCTGCCGAGACAGCAAGGCAGGTCCTTGCACTGGGAATGAATGTCAGCTTCACAGGGGTCCTGACATTCAAAAACGCAAGGCGCGCCATAGAAGCCCTTGAAGCCGTTCCGCTCGAACGCCTTATGCTTGAAACGGACTGCCCTTATATGGCTCCCGAACCAAACCGGGGAACTCGCTGCGACAGCAGTATGATAATCTATATAATTCAGAAGATAGCCGAAATAAAAGGCGTTTCTCCGGAGCTTGTGGCAAAACAGACTATGGAAAATACCCTTCGGCTTTTTTATAAAATGAAAGATCCCGTATCCTGAACGGATATGGGATCTCTTCTTTTATATCTGATAAAGTATCAGTTCACTGATCGTCATTGCTGTTTTCCTTGGGCATATCTATTTTTATGCTCAGCTTGGATATGGACTGTTCGTCCGATTCAAGGATATTCAGCGTGAATATCCCGTTTGTGATCACCGAACCGGCTTCCGGGATACGTCCGAAAAGCTCCATTGCCCAACCGCCTACCGTGTTGCTTTCGGTTTCTATCAGCCCTCCGGGGAGCTCAAGCTCTTCAAGAAGATCGGCTACGCTGACATCTGCCTGAACGTCATATGTGTTTTCGGCGACCCTGACGATATTATGCTCTATTTCATCATTTTCGTCATATATTTCGCCTACAAGTTCCTCTATTATGTCCTCCATGGTAACTATACCGCTTGTACCGCCGTACTGATCCTTGACTATAGCCATGTGTATCTTTGCCCTCTGCATTTCGTAAAGGACTTCCGATATCAGCTTCAGTTCCGAAACATAAAGAGCCTTTTGTATTATCCCGTCAATGCTGACAGGCTTTCCCTCCGCACCGAGAATAAGTGCAAAAAAGTCTTTTTCGTTTATAAGTCCGATAATATTGTCTATGGAATTTTCATAAACGGGAAGTCTTGTGTACCTGTCACGAATGAATATTTCCTTTATTTTTTCAATTTCTTCATTCTTTTCAACGGCAACTACCTTTACCCTCGGAACAAGTATCTGTTCTATGGTTATCTCATCAAATTCCAGAGCCGAACGAACAAGATCGCTCTCCTGCTCCTCAAGAACGCCCTGATCCTCGATCTCTTCGATTATATATTTCAGTTCGTCCTCGGTAAAATTGGGGGAATCATCAGGCTTTGCGATCTTCATCATGGCTTTCTGGATAAAAGAAAATATCGCCGAAACAGGCGTCAGCAGCCACATTATCGCATTCAGCGGAGCTGCAAACGCAAGAGCGCACTTTTCGGCATTCTGCTTTGCAAAGGTTTTCGGCATTATTTCTCCGAAAATAAGTACAAGCACGGTCATTACCACGGTGGAAACGGCTACTCCGGCAGGTCCGCAAAGATTTACAAAGAACACTGTTCCAAGCGATGAAGACAGGATATTCACTATATTGTTGCCGATAAGAATAGTAGTAAGCGTTTTATCAAAATTTTCAGCTATCGCAAGAGCCCGTTCCGCTTTCTTGCTGCCGTTTGAAGCCTCGTGCTTCAGACGTATCTTGTTCACCGATGAAAAAGCCGTTTCCATTGATGAAAAAACAGCCGACATTGCTATAAGAACTATAAGGGCGATTATATAACCCACGTTTAAAACCTTACCTTTCATGTTATTATCTGACTGATGTAATATATAATACCACAATACCGTTAAATTTGCAAGAGTATCATTGAATTTTTATCTTGATTATTGGTATTGATGTGTGGTATAATAAGTGATATAATATTGATATTCCCGGAAAAATAAACAGTAATTTCCATAAAAATACATATTCCATTCAAAAGGAGTCCCCTATATGAAAAAATGGATAGTAGGCAGACCCGATCCGAAAGCCGTGGAGGTCCTTTCCGTACAGGGCGGATTGTCTCCGCTCTGCGCAGGCGTCCTTGCTTCAAGAGGCATAGATACTATAGAAAAAGCCGCGGCATTTTTTAATCAGCAGGAAAACGAGGAGATACTGTCCGACCCGTTCCTTATAAAAGATATGCAGGAGGCAGCCGATATTATCCAGACCGCTGTGGACGAGGGGAAAAAAATATGCGTATACGGAGATTACGACTGCGACGGCATCACCGCCGCGGCTCTGCTTTATTCATATCTTGAATGTATAGGAGGAAACGTAACTTATTATATAAACCGGCGCAGCGAGGGCTACGGAATGTCCTCCGACGCCGTCAGGAAACTGGCGGAAGACGGCGTGCAGCTAATAGTTACGGTGGATAACGGCATTTCTGCCGTAAAAGAAGCCGCCCTTGCAGCCGAACTGGGCATAGAACTGGTCATAACGGATCATCACCAGCCTGGAGAGATACTTCCGGAAGCCGCTGCGGTAGTCGATCCTCACCGCAGCGATGACCTTTCGCCTTTCAAACAGCTCTGCGGCTGCGGAGTGGCATTGAAACTTGCCGCGGCTATGGACGGCGGAGATCATTCCATGGCTATGGAACAGTTTTCCGACCTTGCTGCGATAGCTACCGTTGCCGATATTGTACCGCTTGTAGGCGAAAACAGGGAGATAGTCCGTCAGGGGCTGCATTACCTTGAAAATACGGAAAATCCGGGCTTAAAGGCTCTTATGGAAGCGGCAGGAGTAAAGCCTCCCGTTTCATCTGCCACGGCAGCATTTTCCCTTGCCCCAAGGATAAACGCTTCGGGACGGTTCGGCTCGGCTGCTGACGCGCTCAGGCTCCTGCTTTGCGACGACCCCGATACTGCGGCGGAACTTGCGGAAAAACTGAACGATCTTAATTCCGGAAGAAAAAAAGCCGAAGCCGAAATATCGGAAGAAATACACGCAATGATAACGAACGATCCGTCCATATTGTACGAAAGAGTCATATTCCTGTACAAAGAGGGCTGGCACCACGGCGTTATAGGGATAGTTGCTTCAAGACTGTGCGATAAATTCGGGAAACCTGTGTTCATACTTTCCGACGACGGAGAATATGCACGGGGCTCGGCAAGAGCGCCTGAAGGATTTTCGGTGTATAAAGCGCTTTCAGCCTGCGCAGATGTTCTTGCAAAATTCGGCGGTCATTCGGGAGCGGGCGGATTTTCACTTTTAAAAGATGATATAAACGCTTTTAATGCCGCATTGCAGAAATATTCTGCCGAAGAATATACTTCCATGCCGGTAAAAGCCGTAAAGGCGGATAAGGTGATACTCCCTGCGGAGCTGAATATTGAAAATGTTTCTTCATTAAAACTGTTAGAGCCATGCGGCGAGGGCAATCCGTCTCCGCTGTTTGCGGTGCCGTCCGCCGGACTGCAAAAGATCACCGCTCTTTCCGAGGGAAAACATACGAAACTGGAATTTACATACGGCAATATTTCCGTTACGGGATTGCTTTTCGGACAGAAAACAGATGAATTTCCGTATAAGCCCGGCGATACTCTCGATATGCTGATATCGCCCGAAATAAATACATACAACGGCAGAACGTCGGTAAATGTAAGAATAACCGATATCCGCCGCAGTGGTATTTCCCAGAGCAGATATTTTGCCGCAAAGGATACTTATGAAAGCCTCAGACGCGGCGAGACCGTCAGGAACGCCCTTATGCAAAGGATAGTCCCCGACAGGCAGGAGCTTGCCGCAGTATACAGAGCCGTCCCCAAAGGCAGAGCCGCGGATATGGACGGGATATATTCTTCCGTCTGCTCCGAAAGCATGAATTACTGCAAGTTCCGCCTATCTCTTGATATTTTTGCCGAACTGGGGCTTGTCAGAACGGATATATACAATGAAACTGCGGAAGCCGTACCGGTAGAACACAAAGCAGACCTTGACAGCTCCGCGATCCTAAGAAAGCTGAAAGAAGCTGTCGGAATGGCTGCCGTATAAAGGCTTTGATATAATTTTAAGAAAAGGAGAGGAACGCATATGCTAAATAAACCGGAACCCGTCTATACCATTGACGCGCTTATACAAAAGATTCTATATGATGAAAAGCAGTACGATCTCAGCAAGATAGTATCCGCATATGAATTTGCGGCGAAAGCTCATGCAAATCAGGTGCGTTCCTCAGGCGAACCGTATATAACACACCCTCTGGCGGTGTCGTTTATACTGCTCGAGCTGGGAATGGACACCGATACAATATGTGCGGCTATGCTGCACGACGTTGTAGAGGATACCGACGTCACCCTTGAAGAGATACGCAAGCGGTTTGGTCAGGACGTTGCCATGCTCGTTGACGGAGTTACCAAGCTGGGCAAGATCCCTCTTTTCACCAAAGAGGAACAGCAGGCGGAAAATGTACGCAAGATACTTCTTGCCATGTCGCAGGATATAAGGGTAATAATCATCAAGCTCTGCGACCGTCTGCACAATATGCGGACCCTGCATTACCGTCCTGCAAACAAGCAGCGCAATACCGCGCTTGAGACTATGAATATATACGCGCCTATAGCGCACCGTCTTGGAATGAGAACGATCAAGGAAGAAATAGAAGATCTTGCATTCAGGTACCTTGACCCGTTCGCTTACGGGGAAATAGAGCAGATGCTAAAGATACGCAGCGATAAGCGCGAGGCTTTCATTGATTCCATAAAACAGCAGATATCCGAACGCTTTGCCGGAGAAAATTTTGCAAAGCCCCCTACGATAGAGGGCAGGGTAAAATCCATTTACGGCATATACAAAAAAGCCTTTATGCAGGGAAAGAGCATTGACGAGATATACGATAAATATGCCGTAAGGATCATCGTGGATACGGTCAACGAGTGTTATAATGCCCTCGGAATAATCCACGATATGTTCAAGCCTATCCCCAACCGCTTCAAGGATTACATTGCAACGCCGAAATCAAATATGTACCAGTCGCTTCATACTACCGTTATCGGCAGAGAGGGCATACCGTTTGAAGTTCAGATAAGGACATGGGAAATGCACCACACCGCCGAATACGGCATTGCCGCCCACTGGAAGTACAAAGAAGGCATAAGCGGAAAGGATAAGCTTGAAAACCGCCTTGCGTGGATAAGGCAGATCATAGAAGCCCAGAAAGAAACAGACGACGTTGAAGAGATCGTCCGCACGATAAAAAGCGACCTTGCTCCGGAAGAAATTTTTGCCTTTACTCCAAAGGGCGACATGGTAACTCTTCCAAGCGGAGCGACCATAATAGACTTTGCCTATGCTATACACACCGAAGTGGGAAACAAGATGAAAGGCGCAAAGGTGGACGGAAAACTTGTCTCCCTTGATTATCAGCTTAGTACGGGCGAGATCGTAGAGATACTTACTTCAAAGGATCCGGACCACGGTCCTAACAGAGCGTGGCTCGATATCTGCAAGACCAACGAAGCAAAATCAAAGATACGCTCCTGGTTCAAAAAAGAACGCCGGGAAGAAAACATCATCAAGGGCAGAGAAGAAGTTGAAAAAGAACTTAAACGGAATTTTATCCGCGTTCCGGACGAAGAACTTGCCTCTTTCCTTTCCGACGATATGAAGCGCCATCACTGCGCTACGCTGGACGATTTCTATGCCGCGGTCGGTTACGGCGGAGTGATAATGTCCCGTATCATACAGCGTCTGAAAGACAAATATGCGAAAATGTACAGCGACAATGACGCGGACGTAAAGCCGTTCGTTCCGAGGAAAAGCTCTACCGGCGTTATTGTTGACGGTCAGGAAAACGTCCTTGTAAAATTTTCACAGTGCTGCAATCCCGTTCCGGGAGACGATATAATCGGTTTTATCACAAGAGGACACGGAGTTTCGATACACAAAAAAGACTGCGAGAATTATGTAAAAGCGGTACAGTCCGGAGTTGAGCCGGAACGCTGGATCCCCGTTCACTGGGGCGACGCTCCCACCGGCGGAAGATCGCCTATGTACAAGGTCACGCTCGATATCGTTTCCGGAGAAAGTATGCTCCTGCTTGCGGAAGTGTCCAAGGTTTTGGCTGAAATGCATATCCCCGTTTCGGAAATTTCCGTAAAGGAACTTAAAAACGGCAACAGCAGCATTTTTGTAACTATCAGTACGGCAGGAGTTTCACAGCTTGACAATATCATAGCAAGAATAAGAAAAATGCCTAAAGTAATAAGCGTTGACAGAACAGGCAATAAATAGCTCCATGAAAGAGGTATACGAATGAAGATAATAAAGCTCCCACCTGTGGGAATGTTTGCGGTGAACGGCTATATCGTAATTTCTGACACGGGGAACGCCGTACTTATCGACGCCCCCGAAAATGCCGGAAAAATACTTTCCGCCATTGAAAAAAACGGAGCGGTGTTAAAAAAGATACTGCTTACCCACGGTCACTGCGACCATATAGATTCCCTTGCGGAGATCGCGGAAAAAACGGACGCGGAAGTTTTCATTCACAAATTTGACGCAGGAAAACTCACCGACGACTATGGAAATCTTTCGGAGTATTTTTCGGCATATCTTGACGCTCCAGTTCGGCATTTTGAAAATGCAAATACCGTTTCGGACGGGGATATCATAACGCAGGACGAACTTGAATTCCGCGTTTTGCATACGCCCGGACATACAAGCGGAAGCATCTGCTATATGATTGAAGATGTTATGTTCAGCGGAGACACGCTTTTCCGCGGCTCTATAGGCAGAACGGATATGCCGGACGGAAATTATTCCGTGCTTGTAAAAACCCTTGAGATGCTTACGGATATCCCCGGAAATTATCGTGTTCTTCCGGGGCACAATGATGAAACGTCTTTAGACCGCGAAAAAGCCAATAATCCGTTTTTAAACGGAAATATGTTTGACTTTTAAAGGAACATCAAAATGGTAATTGCATTTATAGGAAACGATTTTAAATACGAGATCGAAGCGGTAACAAAATTATTCCTGCCGCTGCAAAGTTTTGAATTTATTTTTGAGGAAATGCCCGTAAACGCGGAAAATTTCTGCATAATAAAAAGAGAAAAAAGCGCGGACGGATATATTCTTTCGGTGAATGTTCTTTTGAACGGCGAAAAACGGGAAATTTCTCAGAATGAAAACGGAGGATTTTCCGACGAAAAGGACGAAACGATCCTTTGCCAAAGCCTTTATAAGATCCTGCGGGAATTAACGGGGATCACTCCCCCTTGGGGCTGCCTGACGGGAATACGTCCCGTAAAAAAGGTAAATAAACTTCTTGATGAGGGGAAAACCAAAAAGGAAATTTTCGGTATCCTGAAAGAAAAATATTTTGTTTCGGACGAAAAGCTGGAGCTGGCTTTCAAAACGGCGTGCGCCCAGTCAAAGGCGCTTAAAATGCTGGACAAACGGTCCTTTTCGCTGTATATTTCAATACCGTTCTGCCCGTCAAGGTGCAGCTACTGTTCATTCGTGAGCCATTCTATCGAAAAGCCGGAAGCAAAAAAACTTATCGTTCCATATGTTGACAAACTCTGTGAGGAGATAGCGGAAATTTCACTTATCGCGCGGCAGCTTGATCTTCGGCTCGATACTATTTATATCGGCGGAGGCACTCCCTCGGTGCTTTCGGCGGAACAGATAGGAAAAATAATGTATTCCGTTCAAAAAAGCTATGACATTTCAAAAATACGTGAATATAATGTAGAAGCAGGGCGTCCGGATACAATTACCGAAAAAAAACTTGAAATTATCCGCGATCTCGGAGCAACGAGAATTTCGGTAAATCCACAGACCATGAACGACAGCGTTCTTGCCGCTATCGGAAGAAAACATTCCGCAAAAGACACGGAAGAAGCCTTTTTTGCCGCCCGTAAACTGGGCTTTGACAACATAAATATGGACACCATCGCAGGACTTCCCACAGATACTCTTAAAGGCTTTGAACATACAATTGAAACGCTCTGCAAACTTGATCCCGAAAGCATTACCATTCACACCCTCACCGTAAAAAGAGCGTCGCGGCTTTTTTCGGAACATGAGGAAAGATCGGAAAACAATATCGGAGATATGGTGAGCTTCGGACAGAAAAAACTGCTCGATACGGGGTATATCCCCTACTACCTCTATCGGCAGAAAAATACCGTGGAAAATCTTGAAAATGTAGGATTTGCAAAGGAGGGCCGCGAGTGCCTCTACAACATTTACATAATGGAGGAGGCACAGACGATCCTTGCGGCAGGCGCGGCGGGCTCTACAAAACTTGTAAACACGGAAACGGGAAAGATCGAAAGGCTTTTCAATTATAAATATCCATATGAATATATTTCCCGTTACGAAAAAATTATGGAGAAAAAATCGGGCATTACGGAATTTTTCAATAATTTATCGGAGTAAAAAATGGATAAGGACGAACTTATAGAATATGTTTCGGAGGAATATGATATTTCTCCCGAATATCTCTGGGAAAGCACGCCCGACGCATTTGTTTTCAGGCGGAAAAACAACCGCAAATGGTTCGCGGTGGCAATGGAAATTCCAAAAAATAAACTCGGGCTTGACAGTGATGAAAAAGTATATATTCTTGATGTAAAATGCGATCCGCTCATGCTGGGTTCATATCTTGAACAAACCGGATTTTTCCGCGCCTATCACATGAACAAGGAAAAATGGCTGACCGTTCTTTTAGACGGTTCTGTAGACCGTGAGGATATTACTCCTGTGCTGGAATTAAGCTACGAACTTGCGGATAATAAAAAGAAAAAGCGTACATAATTTTAACGAAGGAACGTTTAAAGTGGAGATCCAAATAAGAAAAGCCGAAATAAAAGACGCAGGAAAGATATGTGGTATCTCCTGTAATGATTTAGGTTATGAATGTGACGATCTGTTGATAAAAAGCCGTCTGGAAAATATTTCTCCGGACAGAGAAGCGGTATTTGTCGCCGAATCGGACGGCGCGCATGAGTTTTACAGAAGCGTTAGTTTTGACAGCGAAAAAGAACAGCTAAGATTTATTAAAAACCTATGATATAATAAACTATACGGAAATTATTCCGTAAAATATATAAGGAGGAATTTTTTATGGCGATCAATTTTGATGAATTTAAAGCAGGTGCAAAGGACCTTTTTGACAAGGCTGCCGCAAAAGCAAACGAGGCTATCGACTATTCAAGAACTCAGCTTGACAGAGGACAGCTCCGCTCAAAGATCAAAGAGGAATACTGCAAGCTGGGCAAGATATGCTACGATATGCATGAAGTCGGCGACGACCGCACAGGTGAAATGAAGCAGGTGATCGGCGAGATCAAACAGCTTAAAACAAAACTTGAAGAAGCCGACGCTGCCGTTAATGCAAAAAAGACCAAAGAATGTAAATTCTGCGGCACGGCTAACGACGCCACAAGCGAATACTGCACAAAATGCGGTGAAAAACTCTGATATCTAACATTATATGAAGAAAAACGAGTTCCACACCATTGAAATAACCGGCATGACTGCCGAGGGAAACGGCGTCGGACGCGCGGAGGGTATGGCGGTTTTTGTGCCCCATACCGCCGTGGGCGACGTTATTTCCTGCAAGATAGTCAAAACCGCAAAAAGCTATTGTTACGGTATAATAGACAAGATCATCACGCCGTCGGAAAGCCGCTCCGAAAGCGACTGCCCCGTTTCGGACAAATGCGGAGGCTGCACGTTCCGCCATATAAAATATCCTGCCGAGCTTGAAATAAAGGACAGGCTTGTTCGGGACGCTTTTTTGCGCCTTGGCGGATTTGACGGGATCGAGTTTGAAAACATCTGCGGCGGTGAGGAAAATTCCTACCGCAACAAAGCTCAGTATCCGGTCGCCGAAACAGACGGAAAAGCCGTCTGCGGATTTTATTCAAAAAGAAGCCACCGGGTCGTGCCTTTTACGGAATGCAGATTGCAGCCGGAGATCTTCGGTGAGATCGCAGGATACTGCCTTGATTTTATAAATAAAAGAAATATCCCTGCATACAATGAACAGACTCAAACCGGCACGATACGTCATATATACCTGCGCAGAGGTTTCCATTCGGGCGAGATAATGCTGTGTATCGTCGCAAAAGACCAAAGCAGGAAAGACGATCTTTACATACTTGCGGAAGCGGCTGCAAAAAAATTTCCGGAGATAATGTCCGTGATCTTAAATATAAATCCCGAAAATACAAATGTGATCCTCGGAAAGAAAAATATTGTCCTTGCAGGAAAAGATGAAATTACAGATACCCTGTGCGGAAAGAAGATCACTCTTTCGCCTATGGCATTTTATCAGGTAAACACGGCTCAGGCGGAAAAATTATATTTTCAGGCTATGGAATATGCGGAACTTACCGGAAATGAGACAGTTCTTGACTTATACTGCGGAGCAGGTACTATCGGGCTGGCTTTTTCGGACAAAGCAAAAAAAATAATCGGCTGCGAGATAATTCCCGAAGCCGTTGAAAACGCAAAGGAAAACGCCGCTGCAAACGGTGTGGAAAACGCGGAATTTTTCTGCGGCGACGCCGGAACTCTGGCGAAAAAACTTGCCGACGAAGGTATCTCTCCCGACATTGCCGTAATTGACCCACCGCGAAAAGGCTGTGATACTCTCACTCTTGACAGCCTTGTAAGAATGTCTCCTAAAAGAATAGTCATGATATCCTGCAATCCTGCTACGGCAGCCCGTGACGCAAAATATCTTTCGGAAAACGGTTATTTCCCACAAAAAGCAAGGGCGTTCGATCTTTTTCCAAGAACGGGACATGTTGAATGTGCCGTACTGTTTTCAAAGTGAAAATTACGATAAACTACGTGGCAGCGAAAATGAGTGCAGAAAAACAATAAATTGATTCACCGTTTTATAAAATGCTATAAATTTATAAAAGAAATTACTCTATTTTTTAGCGAATAAAAACATTTATAAAAATCAATTATATGATAATTTATCGGATAAATAAAGTTTACCTTGAAAATATTAAATATATGTTATATAATTAATATATAAACCTGTATATTAATTTGTTTGCATTAAGGAGAAATGAGTATGTTTGACAAACTTATAGAAAAAATTAAAGACGCTTCTTCAAAAGATTTTAAGGTTGCTACCGAAGAAATATGTGATTTTATTGACAGCATGGCAGAAGATAATTTTAAAAGTATTGTAAAAGAGATCGGAACGATACCAGAGAACATTGATCACGATTCAACAGAAGAAAAGTTATATTCAAAAGCCTCCGATATCGTTTTGGCAAGATGTTTCAGATCTTTAGGGTTAGCGGCTCGGGCATTAGACGAACGAGCTGATAGTGCAGATATTTTAGCAGAAAGTACTTCGGGATATAACTATAGTTTAGTAGCTGATGCTAAATGTTTTCGCTTAAGCAGAACTGCCAAAAATCAAAAAGATTTTAAGGTCAGTAATTTAAGTGATTGGAGAGGATCTGAAAACGAATATGCTGTATTAGTTGCACCATATTTTCAGTATCCTCAAGCAGAAAGTCAAATATATTCAAAAGCATTGGATAATAATGTTTGTTTGCTATCATGGGAACATATTTCAATTATGCTGGAACAAAATATTAAAGAAACAAATTCTTTATCTCTTGAATCTTTATGGAACGCTTCTCAAATGATTGCAAGAGATAAAACACTCAGTTTTGCAAACGCAAAATGTTGTTTCCTACCTAAAATGGATATGTATGTTGCTAAAAAAATAGGAGTATCCCCATCAGAATATGATACCATTTTGAAAAACTATAAAAATTCAATTATATCAAGAGGAAAAATAGAAATTGATTACTGGAATGGATGTATAGAAGAAATTAAAAAGTATTCCAGAACAAAAGCAATTGAGGAATTGATCAAGGCAAAGAAATTGCAAGAAAAAATAAATGCTATCTCAATATATATAAATAAGTTAAGCAGGTGAATTGAATATGAGCAGAATAGAGCTGGGAGATTCTATACAATTGATAAAAAGCGTTGAAACTGAATCTGTTCATTTGATTTTATCGGATATTCCATATGGCATAAACTACGATGAGTGGGATGTGCTGCATAATAATACTAATAGTGCGCTTTTAGGGACAAGCCCGGCGCAAGAAAAATCGGGAAGCATATTTAAAACAAGAGGGAAACCATTGAACGGTTGGTCGCAATCAGATAAAAATATTCCTCTGGAATATTATCAATGGTGTTTATCATGGACAAGCGAATGGCTGCGGGTTTTAAAACCGGGTGCAAGCTGCTTTATTTTTGCAGGAAGAAGATTAGCACATAGATGTATTTGCGCAATGGAGGATACAGGCTTTATTTTCAAAGATATGATCTCGTGGGAGAAAGAAACGGCTGCATATAGAGCGCAGCGAGTAAGCAGTGTGTTTGACAGAAGAAATGATACAGAAAATAGTGAAGAATGGCAAGGATGGAAAATAGGGAATCTCAGACCACTGTTTGAACCTATTTTATGGTTTATGAAACCATATCCGCAGGGAAGCACACTGACTGATAATATTTTAAAATATGAAGTTGGTGCATTTAACGAAAACGAATTAAAAAAATTATCCTCATTAAACAGTGGAGCGGAAATATGTTCTAATATTTTAAAGGTGCAAACACAAAAAACTGACAGAGGATTGCACCCTACTCAAAAGGCGGTTAAGTTAATGGAAATATTGATCTCATTAGTCACAAAAGAGGGGCAAACCGTATTAGATCCATTTTGCGGATGCGGAACAACATTGGTTGCCGCAAAAAATTTAAATCGAGAATATATCGGCTTTGAAATAAATAACGAATATTATAATAATATCTTGCTAAGAATGAAAAAATAAACTCTTCAATCATATGACAAATTTTATACTAAACATATTTAAGTAATTCCACCTGCATTTTGCACTTTTTGTTTATCATTAAATTCAAATAAAAAATTATTCATGTGATTTGCATTGACCTTTATAATTATCCGAAAAAGCCCGACCTTCTCCGGCTGAAAATTTGTGCAAAATGACCTTTGAAAATTTATTTCTTTCGTGTTAAACTTATTATAGTGTGTTGCTGAAAGGCGTAAGTCCGGCTGAAGGACTTACGCCTTTTTATTTTTAGGAGGTAATATTATGGAACATACGGATCAGAATCATCTTGCCGGGGAAAAACTCGGAACATTAATGAAAAAGTACGCCCTGCCTTGTATAATATCGCTTCTTGTGGGCGCATTATACAATATAGTCGATCAGATATTCATTGCAAATGCGGAATATCTCGGCTCATACGGAAATGCCGCAAACACGGTAGTATTTCCGCTGACCGTGGTTGCGCTTGCCATAGCGGTAATGATCGGCGACGGCTGCTGCGCTTTCGTAAGCCTGAGCCATGGCAGGAACAGACCGCAGGACGCACAGAAAAGCGTAGGGAATGCAGTTTCCATGTCGGTAATTTCGGGAATTTTGCTGACTGCGGTATATTTTATATTCAACGAACCTATCATTGCTCTTTTCGGAGGAACGGTAAATGAAGAAACTTTCCGCTGCGCAAAGGAATATTTTTTATGGATAACCGCAGGGATACCGTTCTATATGTTCGGTCAGGCAATGAATCCCGTAATACGTGCAGACGGCAGTCCAAAATTCGCAATGATATCCACCCTTTCGGGAGCGGTGATAAACATTATCTTCGATCCGATATTTATATTTGTATTCCATATGGGCATGAAAGGCGCTGCGATCGCCACCGTTATGGGACAGATAGTTACCGCCGTGCTTGCGGTGTGTTATCTTTGCCGCACAAAGACGGTCAGCCTGACGAAAAGCGATTTCCTGCCGGATAAAAATATTATCCGCAATACCCTTTCCCTCGGGATATGCAGTTTTCTTTCGCAGATATCCCTTGTTGCGGCAATGACAGCAATAAACAATATGATAAGGAAATACGGCTCAGAGGATATGATATTCGGACAGCCGCAGTATGCGCAGATACCCATGGCTGTGGTGGGCATAATAATGAAATTCTTCCAGATAGTTATATCAATTGTAGTAGGAATGGCGGCAGGCTGCATACCGATAGTCGGATTTAATATGGGTGCAGGTCTTAAAGAACGCGTAAAGAAACTTTTCGGTATGCTGCTTTTAGCCGAAAGCATTGTAGGCGCCGTTTCGCTTGTTATAGTTGAATCTTTCCCGAAGCAGCTGATAAATATTTTCGGCGCGACAAATGAAAGCAGATATTATACCGATTTTGCCGTAAAAGGTTTCCGGATATATCTTTGCATGATAATTTTTGCCTGCGTGAACAAGGCGGCGTTCATATTTCTTCAGGCTATGGGCAAAGCCGCCGCTTCAACAATGCTTTCAATGGTGCGTGAGATAGTGTTCGGAGTAGGATTTGCGGTCATTCTGCCGGTTTTCTTCGGTCTTGACGGGATACTATATTCCATGCCCGTATCCGATATACTTACGGCGATAATTTCGGCAGTAGTAATATTTAACACATACAAAGAGCTTTCCTGCGATAAAATATACGTCAGAGGTACGGCTCCGGAGCAGTAACGCCGTCTGTTCAGGGCTTATTTACAATGCCTATGAACAGCGGAAGTCCCGTATCGCTTATTATTTCAAATATAAACGGTCTGTCTGCGATAAAATCAACATAATCGCCGGAAGGCTCACCCGCTCCTACATATGCGATCATAGTCATTGACGACGCTTTGCAGCCGTCCTCGTCTATTATAACGCGTATGTTTTGTTTTGCTTTGGATAAAACTGCGCCGGGATCTTCGGTCAGCGGAGTAAAATCCGACTCCGAAATATCAAAAGCATCAGTCACGCCCATTTTTTTAAGACCGCTTGTAAGGTCGGTATTTGAGGAAACATCAAATCTCGGTATGGACATATTTATGGTAAGATATTTATTGTAATTGTATTTATCCGGGTCGGTCATATAACTCATGACCTGTTCATCATAAAGCAGCTGTTCGGGAGTTATTCCCTCGTCAGGAAGAATTACAAGCATTTTACCGTTTTCTTCAAATCCGAGAGAAACGGAAGAAAAATTGTCGCCCCAATAATAATAGCCGAAGGCTTCTTTATTCATAAAATCACATTCGGTATCGCCCTCCGGTGAATGGAACGTTCCCGGTCCGGTAAGGTCCTTTGAGAACTCCTCGTTCCATTTTCCTTTGAAACTTACAGATGAGGCAATGGTGAGAGCCATTTCCGGAGACATTGTATTCTTTGATAACTTATCTTTAAGAATACCTCCGGTCTGTTCGGTCACCCAGTCCTGCAAGAGCTTGTTGTATTCGTAGGACGCCGGATCTCCCGAATATACCGACGAATAGTAATTCCCTGCAAGGCGTTCAATGGTATCTTTATTATATGACAGCTTATCGTTCATCCACAGCGAGGTGGCAATAGTGCACTTTGCCATTCCGTCGTCCATGTAGTTTGCCTGCCATACGGAATGGGCGTGCGAACGGAGGACATCTATATCATCATGCTCCAGCACATCAAGTATCTGCTGCCTTGTGTTTCCGCCGGATATTTCCGCCGACATACTAAGCACCATATACAGGCTCAGGGGAGAATATATCCTGTTATTGGTTTCCGTACCTTTCAGGAAGATCAATGTGCTGTTCTTAAAAAATTCATCAAAACCTTCATCATATCCTGCCGGCTGATCCCGCAGGATCTTTTTTGCATCGCTCCATTTTTTATAAGCAGCATCGTCATTTTCATTTCCGCCGGGGTATTGGGGCATTTCAGGATATTCCGCAGAAGCCAGCCGGATCATATTGCTGCTGCTTGTGTAGTTATCCGTAGCAAACGGGGGATATGTGACTTCCGTCTCGGCTTTTTCAGGCAAAAGCGCATCGGAGACCGTTTTTTCCGTATTCATAGCGGAAGATGTTCCGGCAGACGGCGCTGTTGTTTCCGCAGAGATATCATTGTTTTCGGGAACGGATACTTCCGTCACCGGCGGTATAGTAAAACTTTCAGTTGACACTGAAGAAGCATAAGTTTCGATTGGCAGCGGAGGCGTTTCGCCGGAAGCTGTCGGCATACCCGTATCGGAAGTGATCGACATATCATCAGAATATCTGTACAGAACGCCTGCTCCGATAAATATTGCAATGCAGGCTGCTGCGGCAGCGGCATATTTTACCCATGTAAATTTCGGCTTTTTTACCGGAGGCTCTTCGGCGGCTTTTATAAGATCTTCATCTATATCACCGAGCAGGTCGTAAAGTTTTTCCTTTTTCATATATCATATCCTCCTTTTTTAAGATGATCGCTCAGCTTTTTTCTTATACGGCTAAGCTCAACGGAGACCGAATTTTCGGAATGTCCGCATTTATCCGCAATGGTTTTTATGCTGTCGGAATACCAGTATCTGCGGATAAAAATATATCTTTTTTCGTCGGAAAGCGTTCTGATGAATTTGTTTATTGCTTTTACCAGTTCTCCGCCGATAACATTATCCTCAATGTTTTCCCTGTCGGAAACGATCTCGTTAAGTTCGTCAAGGATAATGGACATTTCATATCCGCCGCGTTTCAGCCTGTGTTCATGCCTGTATTTGTTAAAAGAAAGGTTTCTGACTATCTTCCCAAGAAATGCGGAAAGCCGTACTGGTCTGTGCGGCGGCATGGTATTCCATGAATTTACATATGTATCATTGACGCATTCCTCGGCGTCCTGACGATTATTCAGGATATTCATGGCAATATTTGTGCAATAATGACCGTACTTTGCTGATGTTTCCGAAATAGCCCGTTCATTCCTGTCCCAATATAAATTAACTATATCTTTATCTTCCAACGATCGCACCTCTTTTTGATACTTCCTACCTTTATTCACAACATTTATATTAAAATCTTACACATTTTTTTAAAATCAAATATATTATAACATTTTCCGCTGTGTGTTTCAATACGCAGCGAGCACACGGTTTTTATTGTATAACATATCTTGCATTTATACCGTATTTATGTTATAATTAAATAGTTGCACGGACGTCTGCCGTATATTGTAAAAAAACATATCCCGAAAACTTGTAAGCAGACAGCCGGATACCAAGAATAATAACGGTCCAGATCGTGACCCGGAGGATAATGATATGAAAAAATTACGCCTGTTGAGCCTTATAATGACCGCATTTATGCTGATTCCGGTATGTTTCAGCGCATACGCAGAAGAGGCGGAACAGCCCGAAGTTCTCAAAGTGGGGTTTTTCGCATTTTCAGGCTATCACATAGTTGATGATAACGGACGCCGCAGCGGCTACGGTTATGAATTTCTGCAAAGACTGGCTATACACGGCGGCTGGTCATACGAATATATCGGTTATGACGGTTCCTATGCTGATGCGCTCGATATGCTGCGCAGCGGAGAAGTTGATATCGTCACATCAGTTTCAAAAACGCCGGAACGTGAGGAAGAATTTCTTTTCTCCGATCAGTCGATAGGCGTTAATTCTACCATTTTTACCGTAAAGGCGGGAAACGATTCCATTGTGGAAGGGGATTATTCCACTTACGACGGCATATCTGTGGGAATGCTCGAAGGCAATTCCAAAAATGCAAACTTTGAACGCTTTGCGGAGGATCACGATTTCACCTTTAAACCGGAGTATTTTGCCGATCAGGACAAGCTTACTGCCGCGCTCCAGAACGGCAGTGTGGACGCTGCCGTGACCGGCAGCCTGCGGCTCCTTGAAAATGAATGGCTGCTGGAATCATTTGATGCAAGCCCGTTCTATATCTGCACGCGCAAGGATCGTACCGATCTTATGAAACAGATAAATTCCGCCATAAATGAAATGGATCTCCATGACCCTAACTGGCGTGATGTACTTCATGAAAATTATTATTCTACCGACAAAGTGGGAGATATAATCATGAACGCCGGCGAACGGAATTTTCTGACCGAACTGAATGATTCGGGAAAAACACTGAAAGTTCTGTTCAATCCTGAACGTGTGCCGTACAGTTATTTCAAGGACGGAGAAGCTAAGGGCATACTTCCCGAAATGTTTGCTTCCCTTGCGGAGCGTCTCGGCATAGACTATGAGTTCGTTCAGGTCAAGGACGGAAATGAATACTTTGCCGCGCGCGCTGCCGGAGACGCTGATGTGGTGCTTGATTTTACCGGCGACTATTCCCTTGCCGAACAGGAAGGCTACAAGATCACCGTCCCGTATTTCCAGACGAGCTTTGCAAGACTTACCCTTGACGGATTTACGGGCAATGCGGAAAGCATTGCTGCCGTAGAACGCTCCGACGCTCTTGAAAGTATGATCTCCGCACGCTATCCTAAAGAAGCTATACAACGCTACCCTACCACCCGTGAATGTGTAGATGCCGTTCTTGACGGAAAAGCCGAAGCCACTATCCTATATTCCTACACAGCCGAAAGCTATGTGAGACATGACGAACGCAACAGGCTTTCATCTGTCGTTTTCGGTGATGTGTCGCTTTCATACGCAGTAAGAAACAACGTGCAAGGCGGAAGATATCTTCTGTCGCTCCTTGATAAGGGGGCAGACAGCTTTTCCTCAGCAGAGCTTGATAACATAGTGTCGCGCGAAGTAGACGCCGACATGGATAAAAATATCGGACTTACAGCATTCCTGTACAGAAACCCGGGCTACAGCGTGCTCGGCGTTGTTCTTATACTTCTGCTGCTTTTTGCTGTTGCAATGCTTGTTGTAAGAACACGAAATCAGCGCCGCCTGCAGGACAGGATCACTGCCGCTACGAGCGAGCTTGAAAAAAAGACCGAAGAGCTTACCAATGCGCTTCAGGCTGCGGATGCCGCAAACCGCGCAAAGACCACATTCCTTAACAGTATGTCCCATGACATAAGAACGCCTATGAACGCTATCATAGGCTATACGGCGCTTACTACCACACATATCGACAACAAGGAACGCGCCTGCGATTATCTTAAAAAAATAGCTCAGGCGTCAAATCACCTGCTATCACTTATCAATGATGTGCTCGATATGAGCCGTATTGAATCCGGAAAGGTGACCATAAACGAAAGGCCTGAGAATTTAGCGGAAATATTGCAGGAACTGCGCAATATTATCCAGTCCGACGTACATTCAAAGAACATGGAGCTTTTTATAGACACCGTTGACGTTACCGACGAAGAAGTGTTCTGCGACAAGCTAAGGCTGAACCAGATACTTCTCAATCTTACTTCAAACGCTATAAAATTTACCCCCGAGGGCGGCACCGTTGCCATCCGAGTTACGCAAAAGCCGTCCCATTCACCAAAACGCGGACTTTACGAATTTAAGGTAAGCGATACCGGCATAGGAATGAGCCCCGAATTTGCACAGACGGTATTCGATCCGTTCACCCGTGAGCAGACTTCTACGGTCAGCGGTATACAGGGCACCGGTCTGGGTATGGCGATCACAAAAAATATAGTGGATATGATGGGCGGTACTATCAGTGTAGAAAGCGAACAGGGAAAAGGAACGTGCTTTACCGTAAGCGTGGAACTTAAATTTTCAGCCGCGCACCGCGAAATGGATCCCATTGCCGAACTTAAAGGGTTCAGAGGACTTGTTGTGGACGACGATATGGTCTGCTGCCAGAGCGTATCAAAAATGCTCCGTCAGATAGGCATGAGGGCGGAATGGACTACTTCGGGAAAAGAAGCCATTGCAAGAACTTCCGAAGCTGTCGATCTGAGCGATCCTTTTGAAGTTTACATAGTTGACTGGTCTATGCCCGGTCTTAGTGGTATAGATACTGTCCGCGAGATACGGAAGATCGTCGGGGAAGATTCCCCTATAATACTTATGTCCGCCTATGACTGGACGGACATTGAACAGGAAGCAAGAATGGCGGGCGTTACAGGATTTATAAGCAAGCCGCTGTTTGCATCAGAGCTTCATATGACGTTGGAAAAAAGCATCGGCAGACCCACCGAAGATACTCACGGCAATACCGGTATTTCCGAAGAAAGCGATTTTACATCTAAAAATATCCTGCTTGTTGAGGATAATGATCTTAACCGTGAAATTGCTGCCGAGATACTTAAAGAAGCGGGATTTGCTGTTGAAACTGCCGAAAACGGTCAGCAAGCCTGCGATATGGTAAGAGATTCCGGAACAGGATATTATGACCTTGTGCTTATGGATATCCAGATGCCGGTAATGGACGGCTATGAAGCTACCCATGTCATTCGTTCAATGGAGGGACAATATACGGCAGATCTTCCTATAATCGCCATGACTGCCAATGCTTTTGAAGAGGACAGGGAGCGCGCGCTCCGTTCGGGAATGAACGGACACCTTGCAAAGCCGATAGATATAGGCAGGCTGATGTCCGTACTGCATGATCTTTTCAGCGCAAAGGAATAACATATCCGCGGAGCTATTTAAATAAATGCTGCATTAAAAATTATCATTTAGTGTTAAGAGTGGAGAGTTAAGAGTTGAGATAAATGATAATTTTGCGGAACAAAATAAAAAAACAATAGCTGGTCCAGCGCAGCCGCGCTGGTGGGGTCAAGGGGCAAAGCCCCTTGTCGC
>CANQZR010000024.1 GCA_947628405.1 uncultured Clostridia bacterium | reverse complement strand
AGCTGATGCGCTTTAAGTTCGCCGTTAAGTATGGCTTCCTTAATACCGTCCTTGACCTGTTCGTACATGGGCTTATTTCCGGCGGCATTAATAAATAGGTTCAAGCTGTTACCTCCTTTGCTGTATATAGCTGATATGCACAGTATACTAACATATACACAGTTTGTCAAGTATATATGATAAAATTTTTAAATTTTGTTGAATTGCAACAAAAATATGTGAATTACTTGTGTGTTTATACAAAAAAATGTTATAATTGTAAGGAAAGCATACAATAAAGTGTGTATATAAAATGGGAGCGGTTTTAATGTACATATAGCACCTTGTTGATAACAGAACTGTTGTAAAGCATCAACAAATTCAATTGTCAATTTTGTACATTCATACAAATTTATGCTGTATTGAAAAAAATCACGCTCCTGAATTGTATTCATTATAAAAGCAATTGATTTTGCATTGAAAGGAAGGAAAATTTATGAAAAGATCAAAAACGACGATCGTCAGAACGGCGGCTCTTGTTATGGCGGCAATGATGGCTTCGGCGGCAATGCCAATGAGCATTTATGCCGTTCCGGACAGCAGCACCTCTTCTTCAAGCAGCGACACCGATTTGCAGACCGCTCTTACCACCGTTAAAAAGCGTATCAAGATCCCCGACGAACTTACGGAATTTGAGTACAGTACCAGTGAAAGCTACAAGACAAAAGCATATAATTTCACATGGCACAAGAAAGATGAAAATTCCCCAAGCCTGGACGTCAGCATTTTTGGCAACATAATTACATACTACTATTATTATGACAGCAGCAACAGTTATTACGGAAACGCAAGCATTGCAAAACTTTCAAACGATCAGATAATTGCAAAAGCAAAGGAATACGTTTATCAGCTTGATCCATCCTTCAAGGACAAGGTAAAATTTGAAATAGGCAGTCTGAGCATAAACAGTGACAAAGTAAATGTGTTTGTCACAAGACACGAAGATAATATTCCCGTCAGCTCGAACGACTGCATGGTCACCATAAACAAAAATACCGGCGAACTTATTAGTTTTGTCAATGACACAGATTGGTGGGAAAATGCAAGTTTTGACTCTCCCAAAAATGCAATGTCGGAAAAAGAAATTGAAGAGGCTTACAAGTCTCTCTGCAAACTGACTCCTTATTACAAAATTACGACAAATTGGGAAACAAACGAAAAGACCGCACGCATAGTTTATCAGCCTGATTTTAATTCCGAGATCGACGCTTTTACAGGTAAAAAGTCCACCATATGGGAGGATATGCAGAACGCTGAAGGCACACAATATGTTGACGGCGGATATCATGACACTGCCGCTGGCGCTGTAAACGACACAGCAGAAGAAGCACTTGAAATGGAAGACGCCGGCGGAGTTTCCTTTACCGAGGCGGAACTTAAAAAAATAGAGATCGATAAAAGTCTTATCACTCCCGAAAAGGCTTTTGAACAGCTCAAAAAAGACAAATTTGCCGCTCTCACTGACGATTATGAAATAAAAAGTTATAACGTTTATTCCGACGAAACGAACGACAAACTCGTTCCCCTTACAACGGCGGAAAATTCCGACAGCAAAGAAAAGGAAAAAGATCCTAATTATTATATGTCCATTAATTTTAGTGTAAAAAGTAATTTAAAAGATACATACAAGGGATATAAAAATATCAATGTTCAGATAAACGCCAAAACCGGAAAGGTTATCTACATCAGCAAATACAGCAAATCGGGAGATCTGCCTAAGCTGAATGTTTCAAAGGCAAAATCCATTGCTGACAGTGCCGCAAAGACTTATGCAAAGGATATAATTTCCGGATACAAGTCCGACAAGTCAAACAGCGATCCGGTCGAAACATGGGGTCAAAATAACGAATATTACGAAACAGCGAGAACATTCATTTACAACCGTTATGTAAACGGTATTCAGGTTTACGGTGACTGGATCCACATAACCGTTGACTCGGAGGGAACCGTAACAAATTACAGCTTTAACCACACGGAAGATGTTAAATTCCCGTCGGCTGACATTCTTTCAACAGATGAAGCCTTTGCAAAACTTTACGAACAGCAGGACTTCGATTTTTACTATGACGGCTGGAGAGGCAAAGACGGAAAGGTAAGAACATATCTCCTTTATAAGATGGACAGCTTCTATCTTAATGCCAAGACAGGAAAACTTTGCAACTGGAGAGGTGAGGATATCACAGAAAGCGTTGACACAAGAAAAATAAAATACACCGACATAAAAGGTATCCCACAGGAAAAAGCGATCCTTGAACTGCAAAGACACGGTGCAATGCTTTCCGAGGATAAAAAATTCCGTCCGAATGACAATATAGAATATAAGGAATTTGAGACGTTGATTTATTCCGCACTGTTGAACTCAGTCGGTGTTTATGATGATGATGTTTTAGCAGTTGAGGAAGCCGAAGTTCCGGAGGAAGACCCGTCCGGCAATGGCAGCAAAACAAATACTTCAAAATATATCACCCGTGAACAGGCAGCCGTGATATTTGCAAAAGCAAGCGGTTTCGGCAATTACGCAGAACTGAAAGGAATTTACAAGACGCCGTTCAGCGACGTAAAGAGCAGCAACGAAAACATAGGCGCGATCGCAATTGCCTATTCAAAGGGATTCCTTAAAGGCGAAAACGGAAAGTTCGGCGGAGAAAAAAATATTACCCGTGCGGAAGCCGCGCAGATAATATACGATTATATTATAAATAATCAGAATACTGCAAAGTGATTTTCATAAAATTCTTCCTTACAGAAAGATCGCGTATCGGAAATTTATCCGGTACGCGATCTGCTTTTATTCAAATATACTGCATATCTTTGAAGTCTCTTTTATACCGTTTGTGCCGTTTATAAGATTTTCGCCCCAGTCGGGAGAAAGCACCGAGCCGTCCCATTCGTTGGCAATATCAAGATATTCCACACCGCCTCCGTTGCCTTTCCAGCTCCAGCCTAAATATCCGATGTTGTTTTCGGTGCAGTACTGCATGATATATTCTTCTTTTACATCACCGTCTGAATGGTTATATCCGAACTCTCCTACGCATACGCAAAGATCCTGTGATGTTGCACCCTCAAGATTTGAACTTATCGTGTTTTCATTCTTTCCGGCAGTTCCGTACATATGAACGGAAAACATAGTGTTTTTTAACGGGTCAGAATCAAAAACCTCCTGTCCGAAGTCCTGTATACATTTTCCGTACTGTCCCCAGCCCACCGAATCTACCATGATAGTGTTCTCAATGCCTGCTTCACGGATCTTAGGAATGACCGAAACATAGCCGTCGCGCCATTTTTTGCTGTCCCATGTTCCTACCCATTCGTTGGCAATGTTAAGGATAGCACAGTCCTCGTTTCCGATAAGAGCGTCCTTAACTTCTATCCAGTAATCGGCTATCTTGTCAAGAGTTTCTATGCTGTCGTCGCCGGTACCGTCATGAACTTCAACTATTGCGATAAGTTTTCTGTCCCTGCACATCTGTATGAGGTTTTTTACGGTATCTGCGTCGTCCTTCTGCCACTGGATACCGTTTGCAAGAACTATCCGCACGGAATTTGCTCCAGTTGCAGCAATGGCGTCTAGAGCCGTCGTATCCTGATCCCTGAACCATGAATGAGCATGGTTTATCCCACGGAAAACGAACTCGCTGCCGTTAGCGTCAAGGAGTTTAGTGCCGTCAACGGTAAAACCTGACTTTGGGACGGTTTCCGCCGCGGAAGCAGTTGTTTCCGAAACAGCGGAAGTATCCTCCGGTTCGCTGTTTCGGGAATTTCCGCAGGCAGTAAGAGAAATTACAAGCAGCATTGAAACAAATGCCGATATGATCTTTTTCATAAATAACTTCCTTTCGTTGAAAATATATTCTGCATAAATAATTATACATCATTTTCCACAAAACACAATAGTTTTCGGCGATTTCTGCCGTAAATATTGTAAAAATAAAAAAATTCAAAAAATATATCCAAATTTTACATTGTAATTTTGTATATACCGCACTATAATTAAGAAAATTATTTGAATAATTACATATGAATGGAGCGGTTTTATGGCGTCATCTAAGGATCTGACAAACGGCAAGCCGATAAAGCTCATTCTGGGATTCGGAGTCCCTTTGCTTTTCGGATTTCTTTTTCAGCAATTCTACAACGCGGCTGACACTGCCATAGTCGGACGTTTTCTCGGCGGAAACGCCCTCGGTTCGGTAGGCTGTACAGGTTCGATAAATTTTCTTATCATAGGCTTTGTTATGGGGATATGCAACGGTTTTGCCATACCCGTTGCACAGGCATACGGCGCAGGTGATTTCAAACAGCTAAGAAAATATGTCACTAATTCCCTGTGGCTGTGCATTATTTTTGCTGCGGTCATTACAGCCATTACTTTGATATTTTGCAGCGATATACTTACTATAATGAATACCCAGCCGAATTTTTTCGACCGCGCATATACTTATATATTTACCATATTCGCAGGAATACCCGGATATTTTCTTTACAATATGACAGCCGGCATACTCCGTTCCCTCGGCGACAGCAAAACTCCGGTAAGCTGGCTTGTCACAGCCTCGATAATCAATATTATTCTGGATATAGTTTTTATAGTTTGCTTTGATATGGACGTTTTCGGCGCAGCGCTTGCAACGGTCATTGCACAGTTCGTTTCGGGTTTTGGCTGTCTTGAAAGAATATGCAGGGGCTACGCTATCCTGAAGCCCGAAAAAGATGAATGGAGGTTCAGTCCAAGCCACATCGGCAGGCTGTGTACAATGGGGCTTCCTATGGGTCTGCAATATTCCATAACAGCAATAGGAAGCGTTGTTTTGCAGACGGCGGTAAACGGTCTTGGCGAAACTTACGTTACGGCGATCACGGCAGCAAACAAGCTGTCAATGTTCATGTGCTGCCCGTTTGACGCAATGGGTTCTACCATGGCTACCTACGCCGGACAGAATGTGGGGGCTAAAAAATGGGAGCGTCTCAATCAGGGTATCGGGGCGTGTACGCTGTTGGGACTGGTCTACTCCGTATTTGCTTTCGCGGTGCTCTTCCTTGCAGGAGATCACCTTGCAATGATATTCCTTGATGAGGAAAGCCGTTTCATGCTTCCGCTGGTAAAGCAATATCTGACTACACTTTCAGCGTTCTATTTTCCGCTTGCGCTGGTAAATATCGTGCGTTTCTTTATTCAGGGAATGGGATTTTCCCCTACTGCAACTTTTGCCGGAGTTATGGAAATGGCAGCCAGAGCAGGCGTTGCATATATGGTAAATATTTACGGCTTTGCAGCAGCTTGCTTCTCTTCCCCTGCCGCATGGATATTAGCCGATCTGTTTCTTATACCGGCATATTTTGTTTGCCGGAAAAGACTGATAAAAAAATATTCTTCGGCAGATACGCAAAATATATCACATGAAGAACAAGAAGCATAAGGAGGTCTTTTGATGAACAGCGAAAAAATAGTTGCCCTGACATTTGACGACGGTCCTAACCTTACAACAACGCCGGAAGTTCTTGATATTCTTGAAAAATATGATATTCCGGCAAGTTTTTTTGTATGCGGCAGCAATATTGATAATGAAACTGCGGAAGTAATGCGCCGCGCTGTAAGCATAGGCTGCGAAATACAAAATCACTCCCGTACACATTCTGACATGACCAAAATGTCTTCCGAAGAAATAGCGGAAGAAGTTAATTTTACCTCAGACGCGGTAGAAAAAGCTGTCGGAAAACGTCCGGAATTTTTCCGTCCGCCATATATAGCCGTAAACGAAACTATGTTTGATACGGTCGGAATGACATTCATTCAAGGAGCAGGAGCCGAGGACTACATTGACGAAGTTTCCGCCGAGGAACGCTTCCGCAGGATAGTTGCCCAGACAAAGGACGGAATAATTATTCTCCTGCACGATGCAAAAGGAAATTTCCGCACCGTAGAAGCCATAGACATGATAATCCCAAAGCTAAAAGAGGACGGTTACCGATTTGTAACAATATCAGGACTGTTCAAAGAAAAAAATATCGTTCCGGTCAAAGGAATACTTTATACAAGCGTTTTTCAAACGGAACGTTATTATCATTAAGATCAAAAATATTCTATTATCCTATCAGGTCTGCCGAATAATCATCATTCAGTCTCCAGACCTGATATGCACTTCCGGAAGAAACGGAATCCGAACTTATTACGATAGTTGTTATTCCGACCGATTCAGCCGCTGCGATCTCGCTGTCCAGCGATCTGTCAAACAACGGTGTGTACAGTATTATTCCCTTTCCGTTACCGGATATCAGACTTAACGGTATCCTTTCGCCGATTGGAGCTGTACCGTTATATCCGTCCGAAAATCTGTAATCTGCAAACCTTATCTGCAATGCCAGAATATCAGCGGTATCCGATATCTCAAAACATTCAAAAACTCCGTTGAAAACACAGTATACCGTAGATTCAAATCCGCATTTCAGAAGTCCGAGAGAAGCCGCAAGCATACCTTCAACGGCGCGTTCATTCTCAAAAACATCATTTCCTCCGCACGGGTCAAGGACGATAGTCTGCTGTATAGTTTCTACTTCATCATCAAGGCGTACCATATATTTATCTCTTTTTGATGAAAGTTTCCAGTTTATCCTGCGGATCGGGTCACCTTCAGTATATTCCCTGTGCGTATATCCGGGCATTCCTCCGAAATTGGAATACCCGTCATTTTCCTTGGTTTCCTCTGAATCATCAAAATACCTTGCTCTTTCAGCCGCAGAACGAAGCAGCGGAGAGTCGCCGGGTATATCGGGGACATCAGGGAAAATTTTTATTTCACAGCAGGCATTCTCACAAGGGATAGAAAATCTGAAAAATCCCATATAATCATAAAGCTGCGAAGATTCTGCACCGATACTGCAAATTCCCCAGACTTTCGCCTTGTATTCTATCTTTATCTCAGAAACAGAACGCGGAGGTATGCTTATCACGCAGCTTGATGCATTTTCCTGATATGTAAGGTTTTTGGGAAGAAAAAGCTTTATTTTTACAGCCGGTACAGGATATATGCTTTTATTCTCGGCAATTATCCTTAGCGTTGCCGTTTCTCCCTTATAAAGCATACTGCGGTCAACATCTGCGGTTATCCTTATCTTGTGCGTAAGTTTGAAGAAAAGAGTTACGCCAAAGGAAAACACAGGCGCTAATACAAGCATATAAACAAATACCCAACCTATCGACGCCGACATATAAAGCGCAAAAAACAGCCCGAATCCTATTGCCATAAGATAAAGTATGACCTTTGAGATCAATGGTTACACCTCACTCGGTGGGTACGGCGACCCTGTTCATAATATTTTCCATTGCTTTTTCCGGAGTATCATACATGGATTTGCCTTTCGGCGAAAGCATAAGTCTGTGCGCCAAAGTACATACACAGCAATCCTTTACGTCCTGAGGCGTTATATAATCTCTGCCTTTTATAAAGGCAAGCGCTTTTGACGTTTTGTGCAGAGCGATACTTCCGCGCGGACTTACTCCCAGCTTTATGCCCTCGTCATTGCGTGTAGCATTTACAATGGCAAGTATGTACTGTCTTACATTTTCTGCTGCTTCAACTTTCTTTACTTTTTCCTGAAGTTCGATTATATCTTCCGTATCAAGCACGTCAGAGATCTTGGTTATCGGATTTTCATACTCGTTTCTTTCAAGTATAGAAAGCTCTTCGGATACAGTAGGATATCCCATGCTTATTTTCATTATAAATCTGTCCATCTGCGCTTCGGGAAGATGATACGTTCCATACGTTTCAACAGGGTTCTGCGTCGCAAGCACCATAAACGGTCTTGGGAGCGTATAGGTAACGCCGTCCGCACTAACCTGATGTTCTTCCATTATTTCAAGAAGAGCGGACTGGGATTTAGGTGAAGCACGGTTTATTTCATCTGCCAGCAGAAAATTACAGAACGCAGCGCCTTTTTTAAAATTGAGATCGCCTTTTTCACGGTCGAGCATTGAAAATCCGGTAATGTCCGACGGCATTATATCCGGCGTCATCTGCACACGGCTGAATGTTCCGTTCACGGATCTTGCCAGAGCAGCCGCAAGCTGGGTCTTTCCCACGCCGGGAACATCTTCCACAAGAACGTGTCCCTCCGTAAGGAGCGCCGCAACGGCTTGAATAATAGTTTCGCGCTTACCTACTATTACCTTTTCGATATTGCTGATAAGCATACTGATCTTTTCGTCCATTTTTATCCTCCTTAATTCTGCAAAACAAGTCCCGGATTTGATATTACAGCCTTTACCTCGTCCCTTGTCAGTAGTTGGGTCCCCTGTGTTCCCTCAAGAAAAATTTCCTGAGAAACTTCAACAAGATCAAACGACTGTTCCAGAACTCCCATTATTTCGGGAATTATCACATCATCAATGCTGCTTGTAAGAAGTCCGAGCGCAAGAAGCGGATTGGACGCTTCTTTATACTGTTTTGATGTGTTCTCCAGATTTTCTATAGCCTTTATCAGTCTGTCAAAATATTTCAGGCTGTCATCATACATTTTGCCGAAATTTTCACCGTAAGAGTATGCGTCAGAATATTTTTCCTCAAATTCATTTCGGATATCCGAAACATCATCTTTCATTTGTCCGTAATCGGCAGAAAGCATTGACGATATATCGCTGATATTGATACTGTCGAACAGCATATTTACCGTTTCGATAACTCCGCTTTCCATTTCAGCAGCCATGCGTTTTTTTTCTTTTAGTTCCGGTCTTGTTTCTTCGTTGCTGTATTTATATCCGTCAAGGAAATAATGCTCGATAAGAAAATCCATGACCGTATTTTTTTCGCTTTCCGAAAGAGCAAACATAGACCGCAGCGGAACGCCGCTCCTATCCTCCGGAAGAAGTCCTCCGCGTGTAAAATCGGTCTTTATCTCGTCCTGAACCGCAGAAGTCTCCGTAAAGGAAGTTTCCGTCTCTGTAATTTCCGTTTCGGAAGCAGTAGTTTCGGATATAGTTTCCTGTTCCGTGACCGCAGTTTCGGATACGGTCGGAGCAGTACTCTCCGACACGGTAGTCTGAGGTTTTGTTTCAAGCTGTTCAGTAACAAGAATATGTCCCTGCTCTTCAAGCTCTTTTGCTGCCTCCGCTTCAGCTTTTTTCAGTTCTTCTTCAAGACGGCTCTTCATTACCGCTTCGGCAAGAGTCTGTTCTTTTTCGGCTTTTTCCGCCGCATACTTTTCGGCAAAATCCGAAGCCGCCGCAAGACATATCGCCCCGAAGATCACAATAAAAATTATCTTTAAAAATTTAAACATAGCAGTCCTTTCAAAAATTATCCCGAACGGCGTGTAAGATCTTTCCTGCTTATAGCCGCAAGGCACAAAACATATACCGCCAGCGAAGCCGCCGCAAGAACAACACATCTGATAAGCTGACTTTCGGCGTCATTGGAATATATCATAGTATTTATCATTCCTATGCCTATCCCTGCTATCAGTGAAATAAATAACGCTGCCGATTCACGTCCGAAAACAATAGAAGCCAGCATATTTAACATTCCGCAGAAGAAATAGAACAGCAGCACCGCCATTGAAGCAAATGTCAGCGTCGGCACAGGCGGAGAGGCAAAATCCGAAGCAGGATTTCCCATCATTGCCCTGAATCCTACAAATCCGCTGCTCCATACATTGCTGAAAAAGAACGACCTTGAACAAACCACAAAATTTATTATCATTACAGCCGCCATGAATACCAATGTATTTACGGCATAAACTATCAGTTTACCGTTCAGCCAATCGGAACGGCTGTGGCAGCGAAGCACCTCTATGCCCCCAAAGCCGCTGACAAACATTATACCGCATACCGCAAAAAGATATGCAGGAAGATATATAAAAACTATGTTCACCGGATCGGTCATTATCATAAAAAGCGTTTCAAATGAAGAAAATGCTGCCGTATCCGCAAGATCAATATATCTGCTTACACTTACCGCAGCCGCAAAAGCAACTGCCGCCAGAGAAAGACACCATCTTGCTGCCGGAATATGCTCCGAAAGTCCGAATGCAGCACTGCGCAGTATTTTCATTCCGGAATGCTCCTTTCGATTTTTATTGTTCTGACCTGCTCCTGCCGGATAAGACCCCTGTCATGGTAAGGATCAGCCCGGCTAATGTCAGCACTGCCGGTATAACGAACCTGTCCAAGGATATCTCTCCCCCATATATCGCCGGAGAGATATCAAGAGGCGGATAAAAACGTTCCAACTTCAGGTGAGGAAAAGCATACACACAGAACAGATATATTACCTGCGGAATTGCCGTAGGGATATACCTTTGCCTGTTCACAAACGTAAGTCCATAAGAAAATACCGCATAACCGGCTCCAAAGCACATGGGCAGAACAAGTTCCTGTGCCCGTAAAGGTATATCGTCTATCTGTCCGGAAACTGCACAGAAAGCAAACAGCAAAAGCTGCGGTATGAACAGTACGGCTCCACCTGAAATCCCACATACCAAAAGCCTTATAAATTCATAGCTTTTACCCTGGAATTTTGCATTCATCATCATTCTGTAATGCGTTTCCTTTTCAAGCATTATCATTGTCGAATAAGGCATAGCCGCAAGCAAGGGAGCAGCAAAAGGAAGCACAAGTGACTGGGCGCGGCTGTATATTCCGTCCGCAGAAGTATCCGTAAGCATAAAATAGACCGCAGGTGCAAAAAGAGATATTATCCCAAGTATTGCTCCAAGGAAAAATGCAGGCTCGGAAAATGATCTTTTCAAATCTGTTTTCAGGAATTTCATCATCAGCACTTCCTTACCGTGCAGTTATCAATAATAAACTTATCAGTACACAGCGTTTCTATATCTTCGGGGATATGGCTTGCCATAACTATAGTAGCTCCTTTACCGTTAAGCTCCGCAAGAAGCCCTCTTACTTCGTTGGCTGCATTTGTATCAAGGCTGTTCATAGGTTCGTCAAGAATAATCAGTTCCGGGTCATTCATAACAGCCTGTATTATACCGAGTTTCTGTCTCATTCCAAGTGAATATGTACGCACCGGTCGGCGGTTCTTCGGGTCAAGTCCGAGCCGTGAAACAAGAGCACGGATCTTTTCGTCCGTCACCGGTGACGAGCTTAAAGAATTAAGGATCTTGAGATTTTTCATACCGCTGTAATGGGGAATAAACCCCGGAGTTTCTATCATTATGCCCAGTGAGTCAATAAATTTTCTTTTTTTGGAAAGGTTTTCGCCTTTATAAAGTATAGTTCCCGAATCCGGGAGCAAGATACCTGACATCATCTTGAAGATAACGGTTTTTCCGCTGCCGTTTCTTCCTATAAATCCGTATATCCCACCCTGCCCGAGCGAAAAGCTGACATTATCAAGAACGGCTTCTTTCCCGAAGCTCTTTTTTACGTTTGTGAAGCTCACAAGGTCCATACGGCAAATTCCCCTTTACAAACATCTTTGGATACATTATTATATTACCACATTACAGCCCTGCTTGTCAAGTACAACGGAAAGTTCATTTCCAATCAATTACATAAAATGATAAAGGATATGCTGCGCAGAACGTGCATATCCTTTATCATTATCTATGGCAAATATAAGTAAATAAGCATTTTATTCTATCATAAGGAAATTATTTTCTCCTATCATTGGATTTTCCGGTATTACGCTGTCCGTTCGGTTCATCTCGGTCATGTTTTCCCAGAAGCGCTTCGGCATATTGTTCATTCTGCAGCGCGGATTTTTTCTTTCCTGAATTTCAATGGCGTCATAAAATTCACGCCATAACATACGGAAGCCTTTTTCACGGCCGTCCGCAGAGGGCATTTCAAAATCTATATTCTCCATGATCTCCGCATGATGTTCAAAATAAACTACAGCCATGCGGTGAGTGCTGTCGTAAATAAAAAAGTTTTCGTTTCCGAATCTGTCCGCAAAATGATCGGCAATAAGCGGTATCACTTTGTTTTTAGGGCTTATTACTGCTGCAAGGAATCCACCGAGATCTGAAAATCTTATAAATCCTTTCAGCAGGTGAGCTTCATGAGTACAATGATATACCGCTTTATTAAGAGCGTTAACAGTATCGTCCGAAAGCATTTTTTCAATTCTTCTCCCATATCTGATACCTTTTCTTATATAATCAAGAATAAGCATATCCTTATCCGGAATATATGTCAGGAAAGCCTGCTTGACAAATAAAAGAGAATTTGCGGAGATCTTTTCCGATATTCCTCTGATAACTCTTTCCGAGTATGCCGTATTAGTCCCGATATATTTTATTTCCGTTAAGCTCAACTGCTCCGGTTCGTCCGACAGAATATCCGACGGTACCTCTTTTTTAAGAAAACTTTCAAAAACGCAGCACATAAGACCGTCGAAAGTTCCGTCATAACAATATATCACATCTCTCCCGTCAAGCATTTTACTCTGTCCTCCAATGTAGGAACTGTATTTTCCGGATCAAAAAAAGATATCTGCATATCGGAAAAATTTTTATCATCATACTCCTTGACCATGCTTTCGGATATCAACTGACGCATTATCCCACCCTCGGTAACTATAAGACCGTCCATCCGCTTGCCGCAGCAAAGGATAAAATAAACAGCTCTTTTAAGGACTACTCCGAGCTTTTTAAGATCCTTGTAGTCCAGTTTTGCCTGACGCCTTGCGGTAACTATCCTTTGCGCTGAACGGACGCCTATTCCCGGAACGCGCAGAAGCATTTCATACTCCGCACTGTTTACTTCCACAGGAAAATATTCAAGATGCCCGATCGCCCAATTACATTTAGGTTCAAGCATAGGGTCGAAATTCTGATGATCCTCACTTAACAGCTCTTCTGCCCGGAAGCCGTAGAACCGCAGCAGCCAGTCCGCCTGATACAGGCGATGCTCCCTCAGGAGCGGCGGCTTTGTTCCTGCCGGAGGGAGCAGTTTCTGATCCCCTACCGGAACATACGCCGAATAAAAAACTCTTTTCAGGCTGTATTTTTTATACATGGCTTCCGAAAGGCGAAGTATCTGATAATCGCTGTCCGGAGTAGCGCCGATTATCATCTGCGTGCTTTGTCCGGCAGGCGCAAATTTCGGCGCGGAGCTGTATTTAACGATATCATATTTATTTTCCCGTATTTTTCCGCTTATATGTCCCATAGGCAGAAGAATGGAATTTTTTGATTTATCCGGTGCAAGCGCCGCAAGGCTTTCCTTTGACGGAAGTTCGATATTCACGCTTATCCTGTCGGCAAGTACGCCAAGACGGTTAATAAGTTCCGGATCGGCTCCCGGTATAGCTTTTGCATGGATATATCCGCGGAAATTGTATTTGTTCCGCAGTATAGACAATGTTTCGATAAGCTGTTCGCAGGTATAGTCGGGACTTTGGATTATCCCGGAGCTAAGGAACAGCCCTTCTATATAATTTCTTCTGTAGAATCCGATAGTAAGATCTGCTATCTCATCAGGGGTGAATCTTGCTCTTCTGACGTCGTTGCTGCGCCTGTTCACGCAGTATTTACAATCGAACAGGCAATAATTCGTCATAAGTATCTTTAAAAGAGAGATACATCTGCCGTCCCCTGCAAAGCTGTGACATATCCCACATGACGAAGCATTTCCCATGCCGCCCTCTCCGGAACGGTCAACACCGCTGGAAGTACAGGCTGCATCATATTTTGCCGAAGCGGCAAGGATCTTCAGTTTTTCGGCAAGCTCCACACAAATTCCTCCTATCCGGCAGATATTCTTATATTATGATAGCACAGAACAATTGTTTTGTAAATAGTTTTGCTGCAAAAATCAGAACAAATTTTTCACTTATATTTCAGCAATATTGCACATATGTTCTTGTATTTAGTAAAAATATTTTCCCAAAAAAGCTATTGCAATTTAATAAATGATATGTTATAATATCAATATGCCTCCATAGTTAAATGGATATAATAAACCCCTCCTAAGGGTTAGTTGTGAGTTCGATTCTCGCTGGGGGTGCCACTTGACTTCGCAAGTGCATTTTGCGAAGTTTTTGATTGTCCGCTGCACTTTAGCGCATTGTGACATAAAATCTTTAAATCATTAAAATAAAAGGAAGTAATAATTATGGCAGCACAAAAGGGAGATCTTCTTTCCTACAGACCGGATATCAAATTGCTGGACGCCACTATAAGAGACGGCGGTCTGGTAAATGATTTCCGCTTTTCGGACGAATTTGTCAAAGCTCTTTACGAAACAAATGTAAGATCCGGTATCGAATATATGGAATTTGGATATAAGGCTTCCAAGGAGCTTTTCAACAAAGAAGATTTCGGCAAATGGAAATTCTGCGAAGAAGAGGATATCCGCGCCGTTGTAGGCGAAAACAATACCGATCTTAAACTTACCGTTATGGCTGATGTAGGCCGCTGCGATTTCCGCAAGGATATCATTCCTAAAAAAGACAGCGTTATCGACACTATCCGCATTGCAACATACACCCACCAGATGCCCGGCGCTCTGGAAATGATAGAATACTGTCATGACCTGGGCTATGAAACAACGGTAAACATCATGGCTATCTCCTCAAATCGCGAGGAAGATATTGCAAAGGCTCTGGAGCTTGTATGCGCAAGTCCCGTTGACGTGATCTACCTTGTTGACAGCTACGGTTCACTTTATCCCGAGCAGCTCCGCAAGCTGGCATACGAATACTGCAATGCCGCCGAAGCAGTCGGCAAAAAGGTAGGACTTCATATGCACAACAATCAGCAGCTTGCATTCGCAAATACTATCGAAGGCATTGCCTGCGGCGCAAGCTATGTTGACGCAACTATGAGCGGCATGGGCAGAGGCGCAGGAAACTGCTTTATGGAGCAGATGCTCAGCTTCCTTAAAAATCCTAATTACAAACTGCCCCCGACGCTTAAATTCATCGAAAAATACATTGCCGAAGAAAGAGAAAAAGGTTCGGTATGGGGTTATGATGTTCCTTATATGCTCACGGGAGCGTTCAACCGTCACCCAAGAGCGGCGATAGCGTTTATCAAAGAACAAAAGACCGATTACAACGGACTTTATCAGGATCTTCTTTACGAGATAAGCTGAATTTTTAATAAAAAATTAAAGACAGGCAGAAATTTTTATGTTTCTGCCTGTCTGTTTTTATGCTGAAAAATAAAATTCAGTCCGCATATGAACCCACATCCACATGTGCATATTCGCCTGCTAAAATAACAACAGCGCTTGAATCAAGTTCAGGATCAATGTCAGATAGTATCTTGGCGATCCTGTTTGATCCAAGATCATCTATCAATTTGGGAACTTCACTTTCAATGGCTTCAAAGACACAGGTATTTTCCTTTTCATCAACATAATATGATGTAATTTTATACTTTTTGTCCCACTCGGCTGCAAGTGCTTTTTTAACCTTGTTAAGTTCATTTAAAGAATATTTTCTCTGTTCAAATTCAATAAATTCGCTGTTTTCGGTCAATCCGGAATAATAGCTCGTTACCTCTTCGTCCATATCGGTAACGGCAATATGCAAAATGTTATCTTCTATCCATGAACCGGCATAATGTTCAGGATATGGTTTAGAACGCATTTCAAATGACGAACGTATCGCATCGGATGCTTTACCGGCATAAACCTGACTGTCCGACATTATAACGCCGTTTTCATTAAATATGTAAATTTTACCGTTTATTTTCACTTTACCTGTAGCACATTTTCCATCAGCCTGCAGAAAATATTTTCTTTTGCCGTGGACGGTAAGCCAGCAGTTCTTTTTCATTTCTCCGTTTTTGTAATAATAACGATCGCTGCCTTTTTTCGTCCAGCCGGTGTATAAACTTTCTTCACCGCTTTCGGAAACACGGTATTTCAAGCCGTCATGTTCGGCAAGAGTGTCGGCGCATACGTTCAAAGACGTACAAAATATTCCTAAAATTGCGGCTGATACTGCAAGAACTTTTTTGAATCTCATAAATTATTCTTCCTTTCGATTATAAATTTAATTTCTGATATACACCGCTGCATAGCTGACAGGCATATTCCTGCTGCTTTTTCACATCAAAGATCAATAAAATAATTCATTATCGAATTTACTTTTCAGTTATAACTTTTTCGGGATCGGAGGGCTTAACATCAAAATACGCATAATACATCTTTGAATCGTAATCGGCTGTTTTTCTAAAGTCATTAACATTTTTTCCAATGCGGTAATATCCGTAAGGCAGTTCTCCGTAAAGATCTTCCCAGTTTATCGGAAATTCTCTTGAACTGTCTTTTTCCAGTACGCAGGCTATATCTGCCCAAGCGCGGTCAATTTCACTTGGGACTTGCGCAACTTCCGTCCATATGCCGTTTTTGTATTCTTCAACGATATAACGAGCCCCGGTTTCAAGTTCGCCTGTCGGGTTTCCTCCGGACTGCGTAAATACCAACGTACAGCCTGTTCTTGTAACGTTATTTATGGTAAGGGTAAGTCCCCATTCATCCGGCAGAATAACGCCGTTCTCGTCAAATTGATATGTCACGCCTTGTATCGTTACTTCTCCCGTTGCACGTTTTCCGTCAGCCTGCAAAAAATATTTTCTTTTGCCGTGGACGGTAAGCCAGCAGTTCTTTTTCATTTCTCCGTTTTTGTAATAATAACGATCGCTGCCTTTTTTCGTCCAGCCGGTGTATAAACTTTCTTCACCGCTTTCGGAAACACGGTATTTCAAGCCGTCATGTTCGGCAAGAGTGTCGGCGCATACGTTCAAAGACGTACAAAATATTCCTAAAATCGCAGCTGATACTGCAAGAACTTTTTTGAATTTCATAAATTATTCTTCCTTTCGATTATAAATTTATTTCCTGATATACACCGCTGCATAGCTGACAGGCATATTCATGTCGAAGTTAAAATTGTTCGCCTATCATGGCAAGATAAGCTGCAAGCATACTAAAAAATAATACTTTTAAAAATTATACCGCATTATAGCGATTTTGTCAATACATATATGAAAAAACGGGATTTCCGCTGCTTTTTCGCAATCGAATGTACTTTTTAGTCAGGACTTTTTCGGAATAGGACATTCAGCCGGCGGCATACATTTTATTGTGGAAAGAAATTCCTTACAAAATCCGCTGGAGATGAATGGCTTGTTTACTGAACTTATTGATCTTGCGCTTCAGAATCTTTTATTTTTTGCACTTCATCTCGAATCGGGAGGAGTTTTTCCTAAGCCTCTCTCCCCTGCCGAGGAGGAAGAATGTTTCCGGAAAATGCACGACGAGGGCGACCAGAGCGCAAGGAACAAACTAATAGAACATAATCTTCGTCTCGTTGCTCACATTATGAAAAAATATTACAACACGACTACCGATCAGGAAGATCTTATTTCCATAGGAACTATAGGACTTATCAAGGCAGTTTCAACATTTGACTATTCCAAAAAAACAAGATTTGCAACATATGCTTCAAGATGTATTGAAAACGAGATACTTATGCACTTCCGCAGCCTGAAAAAATCAGCCGGAGATATTTACTTTGACGAACCTATAGACGTAGACAAGGACGGCAACCAGCTTTCCCTTATTGACATTATTGCCGAGGACGACGGAATAGTTGAAAAAATAGATCTTAACATAAAATCGGAACAGCTTTACAGATTTATCGACGAATGCCTTGATGACCGTGAAAAAGATATAATCAAGCACAGGTACGGTCTTTACGGCTGTAAACCCCTGACGCAGCGGGAAGTAGCCAAGCAGCTCGGCATATCCCGTTCCTACGTTTCAAGAATAGAAAAAAAGGCTTTGCAGACGCTTAAAAGAAAATATGAACGCACCTCGATCTTTTCGCCGCCTGAAAAAAACAGCCCTTAAATGCCGGGAATTTTTTCGGCTGTCCCAAATAAGTTAGTCATTAAATTACGTCTGGAGGTGCCTGAAATGCAGAAAAACGCTCCGCCGCTCATGCGCCGGAGCGTTTGCTTTTTTAACGGAATAAAGCCGATCTGCCGAAGCAGACCGGCTCTTCCACATTATCCGTAAGGAATACCTTATTCGGATATTTTTCAGCAGCCGCAGTTGCAGTCATTGTTACAGCTATTGCTGCAATTGTTGTTGCCGCAGGAATTATTGCCGCAGCAGAACCAGAGAAGAAGAAGGATGATGATGATCCAGCAGCAGCTGCCATTTCCAAAATTAAATCCACAGTTCATAAAAAACGCTCCTTATAAAAAATTATAATGTATTTGTGAAAACCGCGTAAGGTTTTTGCCTTTCCGTCGGCTTTTCATAGTTCATTTTATGCAATGGCGGCAAACACGTTACAAAATTTCATTGACATTGTAAGTTCATTTTATCGGAAAAGCTCCGTTTCCCTTGACATAACGCCTTTTTTCATATATAATGAATAAGGTTATTATTAGGAACGGTACAAGGTGATATGATGATAATTTCTCTTGAAAATATAAGCAAGATTTATAACGGGAACCTGATACTTAAAAATATTTCACTTACTATAGAAGATAACGATCGTATCGGTCTTATAGGAATAAACGGCTGCGGAAAATCAACGCTCCTGAAAATAATTACCGGGCGCGAAGATCCGGAAACACAGCCCGAACCATACGTTGCAAGTATTTCTCGCACAAAGGGAATGACGATCGGTTTTCTTGAACAGAACAGCGGACTTGACCGTTCAAGCACGATAATTGAGGAAATGCGTTCGGTATTTTCGGAGCTTATTGCAGTTTCGGACAGAATGCGTGAGCTTGAACAGCTAATGTCTGACCCGGATATCAGAAAAGATGAAAAACTTTTTGAGGAGATCTCCTCCGAATATTCACACAAAACAGCTTATTTTGAAGCAAATGACGGCTATCTTATGAATGTGAATATTACCAAAGTCCTTAACGGCATGGGCTTTCCTCCCGAAACTTATGACAGGATAATATCAACTCTCAGCGGCGGAGAAAAAACACGTCTTGCCCTTGCAAGGCTGCTGCTGGAAAACCCGAGCCTGCTTATTCTGGACGAACCCACAAACCACCTTGACTTTGAAACGGTGATGTGGCTTGAAGATTATTTGCAGGAATATAAAGGCGCTTTGCTGATAGTTTCCCATGACAGGTATTTTCTGGACAAGCTGACGACTTCGATTTGTGAGATAGAACGGGGCGTTCTTAAACGCTACAAGGGCAATTATTCTGCGTTTGCAGTACAGAAAAAAGCCGACGTGGCACGTCAGCTGAAAGAATACGAAGCCCAGCGGGAAGAGATCGCAAAACTTCAGGATTTTGTAGACAGAAATCTTGTGCGCGCCACAACTTCCAACATGGCAAAAAGCCGTATCAAAAAACTGGAGGCAATGGAGCTTATCGAAAAGCCCGTACTTTATGAAAAATCCGCAAAAATCAAATTTGAATATGATATAACTCCCCCGTTTGACCTGCTTACGGTGAAAAATGCAGATATTTCCGTCGGAACGGCTGCCGACAGGAAAACTCTTGTGGATTCGGTATCATTTGATGTTAAACGCGGCGAAAAGCTGGCAATAATCGGTCCAAACGGTATAGGGAAATCCACGCTGCTGAAAATTATCCAGCATAAACTTCCATGCAGTCACGGGAGCATTGAATGGACAAAAAATGTCAGAATATCATATTTCGATCAGGAAAACGCTCAGCTCGACATGAATAAAACAGTCATTGACGAAGTACATTCCAGATACAGGACTATGACCGATACGGAGATACGTTCTCTGCTTGGCTGCGTCCGCCTTGTGGGGGAAAATGTCTTTAAAAAGGTCGGAGTAATAAGCGGCGGAGAACGCGCCAAACTTTGTTTTGCAATTATGATGCTCGAACGGGGAAACGTTCTTATTCTTGACGAACCTACCAACCACCTTGATATCGACACAAAGGAAGTTCTTGAACAGGCTCTTGAAGAATACGACGGCACGATAATTTTTGTTTCCCACGACCGTTATTTACTAAATAAAATTGCCACAAGAATTATTGAAATTACCGAAAATTCCATTGAAAGCTACAACGGCGGTTTTGACGATTACATTGCCGTAAAGCGTGAGAAGCAAGCCGCCGCACAAGCGGAAGCGGACGCTCTTAAACAGGAAAAAGCCCGTCAATTGGCGGAAGAAAAAAGCGTAAAAACATACCGTTCCAAGGAACAGCGCGCCGCCGACGCAAAAAAACGCAGCCGTGTAAAAGAGCTTGAAAAAGAAATTGCCCGTCTTGAAGAGGAAATGTCGGTCATTCAGGCGGCACTTGCCGACCCGGAAGTCTGCGCAGACTATAAGCTAATGCAGGAAAAATGCGCCGCTCTTGAAGATATGAAAAAACTCTGTTCGGAATACGAGGACGAGTGGCTGACGCTTTCGGAAGAATTGTCATAAACTTTTTACTTGCACCAACGATGCAAAAATAGAAAAACAGCGAGAGGAAAATTCCCCTCGCTGTTTTTTTAAGCCTGTCAAAACATATTCTTTAATATTCTATGTTACAATCCGGCAATGCCTGCTTTAATTCTTCAATATCATCATCGCTGAGCTGATTGTTATACAAGAACAAAGCTTGCAGAGCAGTTAAATTTTTTAACGGACTTACATCGCTGATCTGATTGTCATCCATACACAGCCATGTTAAATTTGTCAGATCTTTTAACGGACTAATGTCGCTTATGTTATTTTGTCTTAAGTCCAGATACGTTAAATTAGTCAGACCTTTTAAAGAACTAATGTCGCTTATATCATTCTGACTCAGATCCAAGGTGTCTAATTTAGTCAGATCAGCTAACGGGCTTATATCGCTGATCTTATTGTTATTTAATGCAAGCCACTCTAAATTAGTCAGATTTTTTAACGGACTTATATCGCTTATATTATTCAATATCAATTGCAGATTTGTTAAATTGGTCAGCCCGGCTAACGGACTTATATCACTGATCGGATTGCCGCACAAACCTAATTCTGTTAAATCAGTCAGATCCTTTAACGGACTAATATCGCTGATCTTATTATTTTCTAAATACAGATCCGTTAAATTAGTCAGCTCAGCTAATGGACTTATATCGCTGATCTGATTTTTACACGATTCCAAGCTTGTTAAATTGGTCAGCCCGGCTAACGGACTTATATCACTTATCGGAGCGTCATTCATTATCAGGCTTGTCAAATTGGTCAGTTCAGCTAACGGACTTATATCGCTGATCGGATTACGATTCAGTATCAGATCTGTTAAATTAGTCAGATCCTTTAAAGGGCTTATATCGCTGATATTATTGTTCCACAAGGTTAATGCTGTTAAATTATTCATTTTGTAAATGTCTTCAATATCTTCGTCAGTCAGATATTGATCGGAATATATAATACTGGTAAAGCTTGCGTAATATTCTTCGTCCTT
>CANQZR010000023.1 GCA_947628405.1 uncultured Clostridia bacterium | reverse complement strand
GGTACTTCCGGTGTATCATCAGGAGTTTCAGGTGTTACGGGAACATCAGGTACTTCCGGTGTATCATCAGGAGTTTCTTCAGAAGGTGTGCTTGGTGCCGGCAGAGCAGAATCGTCATAATACTTGCCGCCGAACTCGTTTGCTCCCTCATAGCTGTCGCAAACAAGTGAACCTTCAAAATGGTTTCCGTTGTCAGCGCCTGTAACATGAGCGTTAGGAGCAAGCAGCGAACCCATATTATCGTTTATATGAACATTTTTTGCATCAGGAACATTAAAGAGAATGTCCTTGTTGTTGTCAGAACCATTGGTAACAGTGCTGCCGGCATATTTTGCACCGGCATTGACGCCAAGGTCAATATCGCCTTCGCCTGTAATATTTACAACTACCTTAGAACCTGCGGGAACATCAAAGTCAAAGCAAAGACTGCCGTTTCCTTTCTTGACAAGCTCGTTGTATTCATCAACAGTCATGCTGAATACGTTCATGTCGGGATCTTCGCCATGGAATTTAACTTCTCCGTTCCATGAACCTGTTCCTACCGTTCCGTTAGCAGCAGCGCCGGCAAGTTCCTTTGAGCCCTGTTTCAGGTGCTCGAAAGCAGCATCAAAATCAATGCTTCTGTCGGATATGCCGTTATCAAAGCTTCCGTTTAAGGAACCGCCTACAACAGCTTCGCCCGCCTTGCAGTTTCCGTTAAGGTTTACATCTCCGCCTACGCCGATATTTCCGAGAACGCTTCCGTTTTCGGTAGGACCGGATATATCAACATTATACCTGCTGTTTGTATAGTTTCCTCTTACGAATACATTGAAGCCCGACGCATCACCAAGGAAATTGCCTATTACAGCTACTTCGTTGGAATTTTCATAATTTGTTGAAATATCGTCGGCGTCGTCATTATTGCCCTGAGCGTCAGCAAGCTCTGCATCTTCCTGACCGCCGAAATCAGTCTGGCTTCCTTCCTGAAGAATACCTGCGCTCGTAGCATTTACATCAATAGCCGTTCCGGACTGAGCCGCAAAAGCAGTAAGAGCAAATGCAAAGGCAGCGGCAGCTCTTATTCCTATTTTGCTTTTGGATATTTTGCCTTTGTTGTCCATAAATTTACCTCCTTGAAACAGCGGTTATTATTAAGTTATATCAATGGGATAAGGGACAGCGACATATTTTTCATCAATATATAGTTATCCCGGGTTTTCTGTAAAAATTATAGCATTTTTCCTATAAAAATTCAATATTTAATAAGCAAAATTTTTACCGAATTTTGAATATAGTTTTGTTAGATATGCACAAAATAAATTCTAAAAAAATATTATCTGGAACAAATATACATTTACTGTATTTTATTGTATGCGTTTGTTCATCAATTCGGGATTGTACGAATACTCAACAGCCGTCTCGCCGGTGATGATCCCGTCGCGGAAAAGTTTCAGCAGAGAGCTGTCCATAGTCTGCATTCCGGACTCGGATTGCAGGATAGTATCTATCTGATGTGTTTTCTGCTCACGGATCATAGTTCTTATGGCGCTGTTTACCGTCATTATCTCAAATGCCGGAACGAGCCCTCCCTCTATGGCAGGAACGAGCTGCTGGGTAACAACGGCTTTAAGGACCATTGAAAGCTGTACCCTGATCTGGTGCTGCTGATTTGTAGGAAAAACGTCTATTATCCTGTCCACCGTGTTTGCGGCGCCGTTAGTATGAAGTGTTGAAAGAACGAGCTGTCCGGTCTCTGCGGCGGTCATGGCAATGTTGATAGTTTCAAAATCGCGCATTTCTCCTACAAGGATAACGTTAGGAGACTGGCGCAGAGCGGAGCGCAGGGCGTCTATGTAGCTTTCGGTATCAATGTTTATCTCGCGCTGGCTGATAATGCTTTTTTTATGCTTGTGAAGAAATTCTATCGGATCTTCTATTGTAATGATATGTCCCTCGTTTTCGGAATTTATCTTGTCGATCATACATGATAAAGTTGTGGACTTTCCGTTTCCGGCAGCACCCGTGACAAGGACTATACCGCTTTTATATTCGGCAAGGGACATTACCGCGTCGGGAATGCCCAGTTTCCTGTAGTCTGGAAGTTCAAACGGAACACATCTCAGCACAGCTGAAAAAGAACCTCTCTGCCGGTAGATATTTGCGCGGAAACGTCCCGTTCCGGCTATGGAAAATGAAAAATCCATTTCATGTCTGACGTTTGCGGTATCGTTTATATCAATACCCGCCAGCCTGAAAATTTCAAGCACTGCCTCTTTTGTATCGTCCGGTCTGAGGGGAGCGTCTCCAACGGGCGAAACTCTGCCGTCCGTTTTATATGCAATTGCTGCGCCAGTCACAAGGAAAACGTCGGAAGCTCCGCATTTTACCGCGTCAGTAAGTATCTGCTTTATATCCATACATCAAAACTCCTTTATCATTCTCCGCTCCACACATTAAGCGGCTTGCTTTCCGGTTCGTAGGCGGAGACTGTTTTCCATTCGGTCACGGTATAACCGTTTCCGGAATACCTTACTGCGGAGCTTATGCTCTGGCGGTCGTTTATCGGCGTCTGCCAGTATATCTCCGTTCCGCCCGGGATCGCCGTGTATCCAACATTTTCAAGTCCGTCAAGTTCGGCAAGGAACATAAAATCGGAATAGTCCGAATAATCCGAAGCGATACCGTCTATTTCGGCAAGAACGCGCTTTGCCTCAAGATCGGCGGCATAATATTCCTGCGTATATTCTCCGCTCCTGCGGCTGTACCTGTTTTCGGCGGACGCTGACGAATAGGAAAGCGCCGCCAGCATGGTCATGCACAGCACAACAAATATCATCATTATCGAAAGATACCCGGCTCCTATGCCTAACGGACGCCTGTTTTCGCTTTCATTCACCGTCAGCCACCGTCCTTTCCGGGATATAAGCACCGGTATCGAGCTCGTAAAGCGTTTCTCCGCTGCCGTCCATGAAAGATATATGCAGCGTTTTCAAGGAACCTCCGCCGTATTCGTCGGAAGTCTCGACCATTTTGCCGGTAACATCATTATCCATATAAACCGTTATTTCATGCTCATCAGGATCGTATTCGCATATATGATCGGTGTCTGTAAGCATTTCTGCCGTTTCGGAAAGATCCGCCGTTCCGGAATATATTTCAGCCGCCGACTGCGCAAGAAACGCCATATCCTCTATCCTGCGGCTTTCCCTTGCAAGTCTGTCCGAACCGGCAAAGGAACGCAGTATCACCGCAGACGCTATGCTGAAAAACAGCAGGACTATTATCATTTCCACAAAAAAAAGATTGAGCCTGATGCCTTGTCCGGCTTGCTTTATCTGATTTTTCAACCGGAAACTCCCCCTTCCGGGATACGGCAGTATGCCGTAAAAACTCTGCCGCCGTCTCCTTCCGCCGAAATTGACACAAGACCGCTGCCGCAGTCCGTCACGGTGTAACCGTCTGCCCTGAACACGGCTTCGCCGTCTTCCGCAGAGACTTCCCTGCCGTCCGGAACAAGTCTTTCATATATCGTTCCGTCCTTTTCGTATATTACCGTTTTATAGCCTTCGTCGGAAAGGATAATTACATTCTCACCGGCTATCTCGGCGCTCTGACAGGCTCGCAGCTTGTTTGTGACATATCTTACGGCGGCTGCGGAATTGAACGTATCTTCATAATTGGAAGATATCCTGCTGTAAGCCGAAGCAGCGGCGGCTATAATTATCAGACAGCATACTGCAAACAGCAGGAAAAGCGTCATGCTGCCCGCCGAACTTATCGTATCGGAAAAACGTCTGGAATCAGCTCTGTTCATCTTCAAGGTACACCGTCCTTTCATTGTTTCTTTCCGTTACCGTCAGTGACGGACGGATATTCGCCCCGAAATATTCATAATGGATAATGTACTTGTCATCATCCGCCCTGACGCCGTAGTTCTTTTCAAGATATTCCATATCCGGAGGATATTCTCCCTCTATGGAATAGCAAAGCAGCACGCTGTTCATTACCGCGCGGTAAACGGAATCTGCGCGGCTTTTTTCCGCAGCGTTTTCCGCATTGTTCACCGACACCGTCAGCCATATCACAACAAGCACGAACAATATAACGGAAAATACCGTCATTTTATTTACTTTATTTATCTTTTTCCTTTTTATATCCATGCCGGAGGTATCCTCCTTCCTTTATATGTACGCCGTTATCCTATGCCGGTCATTATATTAGTAAGCGGAAGCATGACCGTAAGCAGCAAAGAGCCTATGATGACCGCCAACACGGCAATTATCGCAGGTTCGATAAACGAAACCGCTCCGTACAGCCGTCTGTCATATTCCTGACCGAATCGGCTGCTTATCTTCTGCCATGCCTGATCTATAGAGCCTGATTTGTAGGCAACTTTAAGGGAATGTGCATAAATTCCGGGGATAAGCTCCGATCTTTTTAATGCGTCGGCGAAATATTCCCCGTCAAGGACCATTTTTTCGCAGCTTTTGATACGGTTCTTTACATTCTTGTTTTCGGTAAGACCTTCCGCAAGTTCAAGCGACTGTTCCGGGGATATCCCACATTCCGCCATCATGCTCATTGCAGCGGTAATGTCCGCCATAGCCATTGACTCGGACATTCCTTTTGTAAGTATGAAATTAGAGAATACCCTTGACAGCGCTCTGCGCGGCGCAGAGAACTTCATCAGCAGCGCCGTGATGATAATTACCGCAAGCACGGCAGCAAGTATTATCATCACAATCGTTCCGATATTATAGGCAAAAGATATGCTGTCCTCTACCGCAGCCGCAGCGGTATCGTCAAACTGCATGAAGATATCCCTGAACATCGGCAGCACCTTTACCACAAGAACTATTACCACCACTGTCATCATTGCCAGAAGTATCAGCGGATGAGATACCGAACTGCGCACGGTCTGCCTGATGTCGGCGCGTTTTGAATAATAACCGGCAAGCCCCTTGAGCGCGTCCTCGATACGACCGGTCACCGAGCCTATCTCTACCATTTTTACCGCATATGCAGGAAAGAGTCCGCTTTTATCCATAGCGTCAAAAAGGGTCGCGTCGTCATTCTTCATGAATGAAAGCACCGATTCGGCTATATCCTTAAATCGTTTGTCTCCGGCATCTTCAGCAAGTATCTCCACGCCGTCCGCAAGAGGTATGCCTGCTTCGATTATCATAGCAAGCTGTTCGCTGAAAAAAGCGGTCTCTTCGTCGGTAAGCATTTTAACTGCCATATAAATTACCTCCAAATCAATATCTGTATATCGCGGAATAATTGCTGTCGTCGGCAATATATTCCGATATTTTTTCTTTGTCCGTATTTCCCGCATAGAATGTTGCGTCGGCTATATTGTATCCTTTGTTCCTAAGGAACAGTTCGGGAGTTATCCAGCCTGTTTCATCGGTATAGACCTCGTTCCACGCATGATAAATATCCGGCTCGGCGTAGCCTATCACCAGTCTTGCCGGTATTCCCTGCGAGCGGCACATTGCCGCAAAAAGCGACGCATAATCGTAGCATATACCTTTCTTTGATGACAGCGTTGCGTCCGGGTGCGGAACATATCCGCTTTTTACCGTTGCAGCAAGCTGCTTGTCATAGACCACATTATCGGTTATATATGTGAATACGGCGGCTATCTTTTCAACGTCTCCGTCAGCTCCGGCGCAAAGCTCCGCGGCTTTTTTCACACATTCGGAGCTGCTGTCAAAATCCACATATTTATTCGGGTACAGATACATTCCCGTATCGCTTTTCAGTGTTACGGAAAATTCCGCCGAAACTAACAGCGCATATTTTTTCCCGGAGAACTGTTCATACACCGACACTGTATAATCGCCGTTCCCCATAAGAGGAAAATACTCGCACTTTCCGCCGGTGGACAGGTCATGATCATATTGCAGACTGCCGCACTTTACCCTTAATTTTGCCGCCGCAGACGAGCCGTTATATACGGCGGAAATATATCCTTCGGAAGCGTTGCTGTAATCTATCACCGCATTATCCTCAGAAGCTGTCTGCGTTCCGGGCGATCGGGGCAGCTTTATTTCCGGTATTACTACCTTTACAGGCGGCTTTTCCGCTGCGGTTGTTGTTTCGGTCGCAGTCTCCGATACTGCTGCGGAAGTTTCCGTAACAGTTCCGGTATCTGGCGCTTCAGTGAACGTTTCCGAAACCGTGCTTTCCGTATAAGACGTTCCCGTGATACCGGTCTCCGCCGCAGAGGTGGTTTCGCTCTCGCTCTCCGCAGTGCTCTCCGAAGAAACAGCCGTGCTGCTTTCCGTGAATGTTCCGGTATCATCTGTCACCGAAACGGAAGTGACTTCTTCCGCAGTTTCGGTCACCGCTGCGGAGGTGTTTTCATTGCCGTGTGATCCCGACGAGCATGAAGACAGAAGCACTGCGCACAGCAGAAATATACAAACTGATTTTTTACGGCGCATACTTCGCCTCCCCTCGGAATTTAAAATAAATTGTTTTCCAGTTTCAAAAGGAATTTTTTCATTTCCGTTCCGGCGCTGAATCCACCGAGATTTCCGTCGGAACGTATCACCCTGTGACAGGGGATCATTATCAATATCGGATTGTCTCCCACCGCATTGCCGACTGCTCTTGCAGCGGAAGGTCTGTCAATTGCCGCCGCAATATCGCCGTAGGAACGTGTTTCCCCATAAGGAACGGCGGAAAGGGCTCTCCATACCTTTTTGCAGAAATCCGTTCCTTCGGGCGCGGTGGGTATGTCAAAGCACCTGCGTTTGCCGCAAAAATATTCCCTGAGCTGTTTTTCGGCAGCGTCAACAATATTATCGTGAAAATATTCTCCTCCGGCTTCATTTACCGAACGCACCGACAGCAAAGCTTTTCCGTCCGAGACGATCTCAAGCAGTCCCACCGGAGAATCATAAATTATCCTGCCGTTCATAGATCGTTCTGCAAAGCTATGGCGTTGTGTATATCCTGCATTTCCGCGTCCAGCACGGATATCTCGTCGGCGCATATTTTCAGTCTGCTGCGCAGTTCTTCGGAAACGTTGTTTTCTGTTTTGTATTTCAGCTTATGTTCAAGGCTTGCCCAGAAATCCATTGCAATGGTCCGTATCTGTATCTCCACCGGTATAGGGTGCGGACCTGTAGAAAGAAATATCGGTATTTCCACAATAAGATGAAGGCTTTTATATCCTGACGGTTTCGGAGACTTTATATAATCCCTTACGCGAATAAGGGTAACATCATCCTGATCTGTAAGCAGATCGGCGACCCTGTAAATATCGTCTATATAGTTGCATATGACCCGTATCCCGGCAATATCGCGGATATTTGCCGCCATTGATTCAGCCGTGACAGGGATGCCTTTCATCTTTACTTTTTTCAGTATGCTTCTGGGGGATTTAAGACGTGATTCAATATGATGTATGGGGTTATAGGCATACTTCGCCTTAAATTCTTCATCAAGTATTTCCAGCTTGGTGCGTATTTCTTTTATACCGGCATTATAGATCTGCATTCTTGAAGAAAATTCCATGATATTTTTTTCAATATCCGGCGAGCTGACCGTGCCCCACACCTTTTCAAAATCGTTTGCATTTTCCTTTATATCAGCGGTCATTTTAACGATCCTCCGTGATAAATATATTCGATTACATTTTACCATTTTTTCTGATATATGTCAAGTGCGGCAAGGCTCCGCATATTTTACAAAAAATATTTACATAACTTCCCTTAAATAGCACGGGATTTTCTGCGAAAAATAATTTCTGAAATACTTATCTGACGGAGGAAAATACTATGCCAAGGTCTGTAGAAAATTTTATAATTTTTCTTTTCGGCGGAATTTTATATTCGCTTATCGAAGTGGTTTTCCGCGGCTTTACTCACTGGAGCATGACCGTTACCGGAGGACTTTGCCTTGTGATATTATACAGGCGCTTTGTTTCCCGTCCGGGCGAGCCGCTTATGATGAAATGCCTTTTCGGAGCGATAGTTATAACGTCGCTGGAATTTATCGCAGGGTGTATCGTAAATCTGTGGCTCGGCTGGAACGTATGGGATTATTCCGGACTGATGTTCGATCTTTTCGGGCAGATATGCCTGCCGTTTTCGGTGCTGTGGTTCTTCCTTACAATGCCGGCGATAGCGCTGACGGAAATGTTCAGAAAACGGTTTTCCGAACTTCGTCCGGCTGTTTCCAATTTGTAACCACATTGTAATCGTTCTGTAATTGCTTTTGATATGTGGAAATGATATAATTTTAATTGTAAAAATTTCCGCATATCAAAAGAGGTATACATAATGAAAAAATATATAAAAACGATCGTCCTGATACTGATGACCGTGCTGATAACGGTCTCCTGCAAAAAGGAAGATGAAAATATCCCCGAAGAAACAAAGCTCCCTCTTCCCGAAACAACACAGATAACAGAAATAAATTACACCGATCCGCAGAAATATGATTTTTTTGCAATTTATTCCGACAAACCGCAGCCCACCGAGCAGCAGTCCGCGGAAATAGTTCATTCCCTTGGAAAAATTTTTGACGCCTGCGGTTTTATGTACGGGCAATTTCCCGAAAATTCAAAATATTACGATAATTATGCCGATCTTGAAAATGTGATCCATGAGGAAAAAACATGGGATTATACATATCGTTACTATCCGGTAAATACCGATTATGCCGCCACTGAGGACGAGCTTATGAAAAATATCCGTTCTGCGCTTTCGGAAGAATTTATTGATGACCATACATTACACACAGAATTATTTGAACAAATTTTCGGGACCGATATTGTCCCGAAATACCAAACGATCGACGGAACATTGTGCATGCGGACTTTTAACGGTCCTGTACCTATGCCGACAAATTATGAAAATGTAAAAATTCTCGATTGTGACGGCAAAACTGCCGAAGCAATAATTTTCGCAGAAAATGAACGGGAAGAAGACTATTATATTTCTCTTGAATATTCCGAAGAATATGGCTGGAGGGCTTCATTAATACAAAATTGCGACCTTAATTGGGCAGATATTTTTTATAACTTGCTTTATGTTAAGACCGACATTATAAATATGATCCTGGACGGCGGAACGACTCCTCCGAACCCACGCGAGGTCACAGTTGACGGTAAAGAATTTGCGGAAACGGACATTACAATGAGCATTTCCGAAATGAAAGAAATTTTTGCGGATACTTTCTGCACAGGGATATATAACAGTTATTCAAAGCAATACATAGATGATGTTTATTACGAGGAAAACGGGATAATTTACCGCGACAAAAATGCGGATAAATATTATATTCCCGAAATTATGATCGACCCTTGTGATTTTGGTCAGCACAGAACATTTTTTGACCGATACAACAACGAAACGCAGCGCCTGCAAATTAAACTTGAGCTCAATGAAAACGGAGATTTCATGATCTATTCGGGTCTGCCGGTAAAAAAGCAATTTTCTGTAATAACTGCCGAGACAGATGTTCCCTATGAAGAAAATGTATCGGTTTCGGAAATTGATGAAAACGCACAGAAAATGAATGAAATGCTGTACAATGCCGTTTATCTGAAAGCCGGAAAATTAAATAATATTTTGGGCGGCGTTCCCTCGGAAGACGCGGAAACGATCACTGTAAACAATGAAATATACACAAAAAATGATATCGTTTCAATAAAAGAAATGGAGCAGTTTTTTAACGAAACATTTGCCGTAAAAAGTTTTAAGCCAGGTGAAATATTTACCGGAATAACTATCGGAAACGATCTCAGAGAAGAACTTATAAAAAAATATATAACCGATGTTTATTACGAACAGAACGGAATTGTTTACCGAAAAAATTCAGCCCCTAAATATTATCTTCCCGAAATTATTTTTTCTCCCGATATAGTAAATAAAGTCACGGATACATGGGGCAGTCAAGCCATAGAACAGTATAATTCATATTTTTCTGCCGATGTAAATTTCAGGGACAGAGACGGAAATATAATTACTTCCGATATTTCCATATATTATTCAATGAAAAATTATTCTGAAAGCAAATATGAATATATATACATAGCCTCCGAACTTCCGGTAATTGAAATAAAATAAAACTCTTGAAATTTTCCTTAAAGTGTGTTATAATATTTCCAAACATTATTAAGGAATGATATTATGAGCGAAAAAGCATTTAAAATACCCGAATTTGAATACTTTGAAATGGGCGGAAAATACAGCGGCTGCAAGCGCGGAACAAAGCAGGACGATTTTAATTTCCGGTTTACTCCGGGCGAAAAACTGTTCGCCCAGACATGGTACGGGATAAACTGTTTTGACAAATCTGAGCTTGTTTCCGAAGCGGAATTTGACATCACACAGGAGGGTTATCACGCTGCCTGCGACTGGGTGGAAGAACAATTCCGCACATGGAATAAAGATCATGAACTTCTTCCGCCGGAGCTTGGTTACTGGAGCAAAAAATAATTCCGAAAGGACGTGTTTTTATTGCAGAAAATATTTAACTGGGGCATAATGGCTACAGGAAAAATAGCGCATACTTTTGCAAAAGCAGTGAATTATGTTCCCGGCGCAAAATTATATGCCTGCGCATCAAGAAATTCCGCAAAAGCCGAAGAATTTGCAAAAAAATTCGGTGCGGAAAAATTTTACGGCAGCTATGAAGAACTTGCAGCCGATCCGGATATCGACATTATTTATGTTGCGTCTCCGATGAGCTGCCATTACGAAAATGTAAAACTTTGTTTTGAACACGGAAAAAATGTCCTTTGCGAAAAAAGCATAACCATTAATTCGGAGCAGCTTTCCGAACTTATTTCAATTGCAAAAGAAAAAGATCTTTTCTTTATGGAAGCAATGTGGATGAAATGTCTGCCTGCTTTTTTAAAAGCAAAGCAATGGTTTTCAGAGGGAAAAATAGGCGAAATAAAATCCGTCCGCGCTGATTTTTCAAATCCCGTTGAATTTGATCCGCAGGACAGGCTTTTCCGCCCGGAGCTTGGCGGCGGCGCGCTTCTCGATCTGGGAGTATATCCGCTGAGTTTTATTACCGCATTTCTCGGCTTTGAGCCGGAGGAAATACATTCCTCGGTAAATATTGCCGGGCTCGGCGTTGACATGGACGAAGCCGTTATCCTGAATTATAAAAACGCTTATGCAAGTTTTGTTGCAGGCTTTGATATAGACAACGAAAACCGTGCTGTCATAGTGGGAACAAAGGGACGCATTGCATTTGATCCGTGGTTTTTCTGTGCGGAAAATGTCCGGCTTTATGACGAAAATAACCGTCTTTCGGAGGAAAGTCTTAACCCACATCTCTGCAACGGTTATGAATTTGAAATTATTGAAGCGCAGAAATGTCTTGCGGACGGTTTAAAGGAAAGCCGTCTGAACCCGATCTCCGACACGGTAAATATTATGAAAATAATGGACAGGTTAAGAGCGTCATGGAAATTCAGATTTCCGGAAGAAAAATAATAACAGCATAAAAAAACAGCAGCTTTTACGCTGCTGTTTTTTATTATTTCAAATTTCCGAAAACGACGGCGGAGAACCGCCGCCCGGGAACTGCGGAAGATCTTTGCCGCCGGGAATTTCGGGAGGAAAATTATTATCTTCCGGAATTTCGGGAGGAGAATTATTATCGTCAGAAATTTCGGGAGGAGTATTATTGCCGTCAGGAATTTCAGGAGAAAAATTATTATCATTATTTATACCGGAATTATTCTTCATGAAGCGATCCGTCCGCCCAAATCCACCCATGCCGCCGTTCATTCCTCCGCCGGAACCGAGAACGTTCATATTTATTTCCGAAGCGTCAATGAGCTTATCCGCAGCTGCGGACTGTTCTTCGGACGTGCTTGGAACAGTTCCTGCGATCTGTCCGGCAGCACTTTCCGCACGCAGTTCACCGATAATTTTAAATTGCTCAAGGGCTGCCTGATATTCGTCATATGAATAAAATGCGGTAGCATCGTTCCTGACATGATCACCTATCAGCAGATCCGTTGTATCAATCAATTTTTCAAATTTTCCGCCGGTGAAATATTCATTTATCAACATAAGAAGATATTCATGATAACGTTCAAGATATTCTTCATTTTCAAAAAGTTTCGATATAAGCGGACGTTCGGACATTTCAACACCGCTTACAGGAGTATCTACAGGAAAATTTACTGTCGCCGACGCACTTCCGCCCTGAAATGCTCCCCACGCATAGTTGTAATCCCAAGGCAGTATCTGTATCACACCGTCATTTTCATAAATATAATAATTCTGCGCCATTTCCGACGAATAACTGTCAAGATTTACAACAAATGTATGCACCGCCAGATAACGGAGTATTTCATCAACATCAAAATATTCTTCGATATTTTCTCCGCTGTTCAGCGCTTTTAATGCGGAAATAACTTTTGCATAGTCGTCGGCGTCCGTTCCTCCGCCGACAGCATTTTCAAATATTGCAGGATAATCCGACGGGTCGTCGCTTGTATATACAAGACTTCCTCCGCTTGAACCTGCACCCATTCCGCCGCGTCCGCCCATTCCGCCGTTCTGGTTATCGCCTTGTCCGGCAAAAGGTCCGCGCCGGAAATTGCCGGGATCGTTTCCCGTAAAACCGTTATCGCCGATATCTGAATTTTCGGAAAATTCTCTGCTGCCGCGGTCATTCATGCTGAATTTTCCGCCGTTTCCGGAAGTTTCATTATCGCCATTTTCCGTAGAATTTTCAGGAATATTTCTTTCTCCGCCCATTCCTCCTACGGATTTTACGTTATAAAGCGCACCGCTTTCACTGCCGGAGACTCTTGATATATAACTGTCGTTATAGGCTTCGAGAGTAAAATAAAGCCCCCATTCCTCACCATTTACGGAGATGTCAGAATATCCGAAATAAGGCGTATTTATACCCATAGTTTTCATCATGTCAAAGGTCGTATATTCCTTCATATATGTAGAGTCGCCTATCATATTGTTGAGCACCAGCATATCCAGTCCATAGCAGGATTGATCGCTTATATATTCGTCAAATTTTATCTTGAAGCTGTAACGGTCGCTGTCCGAAGAACTCACCGTTTGCAGACTGTTATTTCCTTTTGGACGTATACCCACGTCTGAAAATAAAGTGCCGTTTATCGAAACATCTACCATAATATATTCTTCATTCATGGCATTATCGAGCATAGACTGCCATTCATCAGGATCGGCGGAAATATCTACTGAAATTATCTCGCCGTTAAAAATTTTATCCGCATATTCCGGCGTGCGGTCATATGCTCCCGACGGGCTGAAAAATATCATAGCGGCTGTGACGGCAATTGCAAGTATTATTGCAGTTACCGCAATTACACCGAATTTTTTGCTGTCTATCAAAGGAACACCTCCGTTATGACATATATTCGCCGTTATAGCTTACCAGTGCGGCTTTTGATATGCCGTCGGTGCAGGAAAGAAGATTGCATACCTTTGAAGAATTATCCGTCAGCTTTACTTCTATCATCAGTTCTATGCCGGAAGAAGTAACGGTCTTGGATTTGATCTGATGTTTTTTAGTATTGTTTTTAATGATCTCCATAGCGGCATTTTCGGAATTTTCATCTGCGCAGCTTATAATGGCTATGTAAGGATCGTCGGAACTTTTTGCATTGGCAAATATCATAAGGGTTATTCCTATAAAAGCTGAACCTATAACGGCAAGTGGGATAAGACCCGCTCCGGTAACTATTCCCACGGATATAGCCCAGAAAAGGAAAGCAATGTCAAGCGGTTCTTTTACAGCCGTTCTGAAACGGACGATAGAAAGTGCGCCGACCATACCGAGGGAAAGTATGATATTTGACGTTACCGCTAAAATTATAAGCGTTGTTATAAGGCACATTGCTATAAGGGAAACTCCGAATGAACTGCTGAACATTACTCCTCTGAATGTTTTTTTATAGACGAAATAAATAAAAAGCCCTATTGCAAATGAAACAGCCAGTGCTATGATAACATCAACAAGAGAAAAACTTTTTGCGGTCTCCAGAAAACTTGATTTAAAAATATCTTTGAAAGTCATAAAAATTCTCCTTATTTATATATACCGTCCTGCGGCATATTTTGAAAATGAACCGCTCTGTCTGGCGGAAATATTTATTATATCCGTTATTATACGGGGAAGAAATTCATCATATTTTATTTCCATTATTATCTCCTCCGGTACGGGAACGGAACCGTCACGGGCGTTAAAAAAACTTTTTATATCTCCCGATGATGATATCTCATAGTCAAATGTCACACGGACATTTCCATAGGGATAAACATAAGCCTTTCTGCGGTAATCCACGATAAGCCTCGGACGGAGCTGCTCGGCGCAGAGCTTTATATAAAATTCTTTCAGAAGAGGATCGTCCGATACTGCAAGAAAATCATAATTTCCCGAAATGATCTTTTCAGTCTGTTCCCTTGTCAGCCGGGCGCTATCCTTCATACAAAGACCGCTGCGCTTGCTTTTCTTTTCAAGGCGGATAAAACCGTCGTCCATATCGTAATATCGTATACGGAATTTTTCACGGGTATTTATCCCGTCAAGTTTTTCCCGAAGAGCCTTATCGTTAAAGCTGTCAAAATAAAGGCTCCGTACAAAATAAGAACCGTTTTTCATATGCTCGTCCGGTCCTGCGATATATGCCAGCCTTTCCGTAAGAACTATAAAGTCGGACATATTTATGCGGTGTTTAAATTCATGACGATATTTTCCCAAGGCTTTTCCTCCTTTGCTGTTGAATGTAAATTTACCGTGCGATCGACATGGTTCAATGTATTAATATTAACGTTTCAATGTTAAAATCATGTTAAATCCGGATAAAAATTTGTGAAATACCGGTGAAAAAACATGGCAGTATTTTTAAGGAGAGACGTATTGTACGCCTCCTCTTAAATTTTATTTTCAGCGCTTTTATAACTTATCGGTGAGCCGAGATCGCCGAAGATAGGCTGCTTGCTTTAAAACATTCAAAATATTATAAAAGCAAGCGGACGGATATTATTTCCGTCCGCTTATTTTTTTATGATCGTTATTATTCCTCTACTTCGGCGACCTTGAGCATATTTGTATTTCCCGCTATTCCAAGAGGTATTCCTGCTGTAAGGACTACCGTATCTCCCTTGCCGACCAGTCCGGTGCTTTCCGCAGCTTTCACCGCGCAGTCAAGAAGTTCATCTGTATTTTCCTTTTCATCGGTAAATATCGGATAAACGCCCCAACTCATGCACATCTGACGGAGCACCATCTGATTCGGAGTACAGCCGATTATCATACACGCCGGACGGAATTTTGAAAGATTTCTCGCCGTTGAACCGGATTTTGTAACAGTGATTATCGCCTTTGCGCCTATATCGTGAGCCGTTGTTACGGCAGCGTGCGCGATAGCATTGGTAACGTTCTTTTCCGTTGCCGCCGGACGAAGTCCAAGCTGCTTGATATAGTCTATGTCCTTTTCCGTAGTCTCCGCAATAAGAGCCATTGTGCGCACGGCTTCAACGGGGTGTTTTCCGGCAGCAGTTTCGCCCGATAGCATTATCGCGGAAGTGCCGTCATATATGGCATTGGCAACGTCCGTTATCTCCGCTCTTGTAGGACGGGGATTTGATATCATTGATTCAAGCATCTGAGTAGCCGTTATAACGTTCTTTCCGGCAAGAAATACTTTCTGAATAATATTCTTCTGGATAGCCGGTATCTGCTCAAACGGTATCTCAACGCCCATATCGCCTCTTGCGACCATTATGCCGTCGGCAGCTTCTATGATCTCGTCAATATTGTTCACGCCGTCCATATTCTCTATCTTGGCTATTATGCGCGGCGTGGTCCAGCCAAGGCTTTTTATGAATTTTCTGAGGTAATTAACATCCGCAGATGAACGCACAAATGACGCTGCAATAAAATCATATCCCATTTTTGCGCCAAATTCCAGATCGCTCATATCCCTTTCCGAAAGATACGGCATTGAAAGTTCAACTCCGGGTACGTTTATTCCCTTATTATTTGAAAGCGTTCCGCCGGCAATTACCTTGCAGACTATATCCGTAGCCGTGATCTTTTCCGCTTTTAGTTCAACTGCGCCGTCGTTTATAAGGATCGTTGTTCCAGCGGATATATCCGCCGGAAGCCCTTTGAAAGATATTGACGCTTTTTCTGCCGTGCAGACGATATCCTCCGTTGTAAGGGTAAATATATCGCCGTCATGTATTTCCACCGGCTGATCGTTCTCAAATTTTCCGAGACGGATCTCCGGACCTTTTGTATCCAGCATGGTAGCTATGGGAAGCCCAAGCTCCTCCCTTAAACGGGTGACCTGCTCAAAACGTTTTTTGTGCATCTCATAATCCCCGTGGGAAAAGTTGAATCTTGCAACGTTCATGCCCTCCTGCATCATCTGGCGAAGGATATTATCGTCATCTGTAGCCGGACCTATCGTGCAGACTATTTTTGTTTTTCTCATAAGATCATTCCTTTAAAAGTATTTTTGTGACAGGATCATTTTTTCATTAATTTTCTTATCCTCTGCATAAATGTTTCCTGTTTTTTATTCTGATATTTTTTCACATACGAACGCGCCGCATTCTCATAAGCCTCTTTTATGAACAAAGCCTGTGAATCGACCGCTTCGCCTTCCGTGCTGACATGAACGTAAGTACCGTCGGGGAGCATTTTCCTTGCTTTTACATTATCGCTTGTAAGAACGCCGAATATATGCATTATTCTTTTGCGCACCCTTACGTCATAGATCGGAACTGCTACTTCCACACGGCGTATGGTATTCCTCGTCATAAAATCCGCAGAACTTATATATATTTTCCTGCGTTCCGCCGTTCCGAAAATATATATCCGGCTGTGTTCAAGATATCTTCCTACGATACTGGTTATCTCGATATTTTCGGTATAGCCTTTTACTCCTGCAACAAGGCAGCATATACCTCTTATGACCATTCGTATCTTTACGCCTTTCTGAGAGGCTTCGACCAGCTTTTCCATAAGGACTTTATCCGTAAGGGAATTGAGCTTCAGTCCTATAAAGGCGGACTCTCCCCGTTCAGCAGCGGCGATCTCGCCGTCTATCATGTCCACGATCTTGTTTTGCAGACATCTCGGAGCAACAAGCAGCTTGCTTGTATGCTCGACTATAGTATTTGTAGAAAGTGCATTGAATACTACCGCAGCTTCGGCGCCTATATCCTGATTTGCCGTAAGAAGGCTGAGATCGGTATAAAGCGCGGAGGTCTTTTCATTATAGTTTCCCGTTCCTACCTGAGTAATGTACAGAACTTTTCCCCCGGGATCCTTTCTTGTTATCAGCAGCAGCTTGGAATGTACTTTAAGGCTTTCCGGACCGTAAATAACGTTGCAGCCTGCCCTTTCAAGACGTTTTGACCAGCCGATATTATTTTCCTCGTCAAATCTTGCGCGCAGCTCCACAAGGACAAGAACGTCCTTGCCGTTTTCGGCGGCGGCGATAAGAGCGTCGATCACCTTTGAATCGGACGCCACACGGTAAAGGGTTATCTTTATGGAAATCACCGCAGGATCGTTTGCAGCTTCCAGAAGCATTTTCAAAAACGGGCGTATGGATTCAAACGGATACGACAGCAGTATATCCCTTTTCATTACCTGAGGAAGTATAGGCTGTTCCCTGATTATCTCGCAGGGCGGCTGCGGATCGGCTCTGCCGAAGAAAAGCAGCGGCAGGGTCTCCTCCAGACGGCTGCGGAGAGGATATACAAACGAAAGGTCAAGCGGAGATTTCTGCCTGAATATCTGCTTCGGGGAAAGCTCCAGCTTTTCGCAAAGATATTCTATGGCAGCATCGCCGAGCTTGCGCGAAAGTTCCATGCGGACAGGAGAAAGTTTTTTTCGCTTTTTCAGCAGTTCGGACATAACGTCGCGCAGATCCACATCATGGTCGTAAAGTGCTTCCTCCATGTTGATATCGGCATTGCGTGTGATCCGCATGAGGGATTTATCAAGTATCTTATAATTTTCAAAAATAAGCGGCATATAGTGCAGTATAAGTTCTTCAACGAGCATGAACCTGTTCTTTGATCCGGGAAGAAAAATTATCCTTGAAAACGTTCCGCTGGCTGGAACAAGGGCTATCTTCACGGAAGATTTGGATTCAAGCTGAGCGACCGCATATATTTCCTTGTTTTTCAAAAACGGGAACGGGTGGCGTTTGTCTATCACCTGAGGAGATATAAGAGGGAGTATCTCGGCGGTAAAATACAGTTTAAGGTAATTTTCTTCCTCCTTGGAAAGCTGGCGGAAATTTACCTGCTCAACACCGTGTTTTTCAAGCTCAGACATTATTCCGCGGTATGCTTCGTCCCTTGCCGGAGCAAGCTCGGCAGCGCGCCTGAAAATAGCGTCGAGCTGTTCTGCGCAGGTCATATCGGTCTTGTTGTCTTTTTCTTCCGAACCCACAAGGGTACGGTCGTAAAGCGAGCCCACACGGATCATAAAGAACTCGTCCAGATTTGACTGGAATATAGCCGCAAACATCAGTCTTTCGCAAAGCGGAACGCTTTTATCGGTAGCTTCTTCAAGAACGCGTTCGTTGAATTTAAGCCACGAAAGCTCTCTGTTGTCATAATATGGTTTCATTGTGTTATTTCCTTTCGCATAATAACATTTCTATATTCAATTATATTGCCGCCGAGCGAAAAAGTCAAGAAAAAAGGCACAATTTTACTCCGCCGGCTACAAAATAAATAAAAAACGTCTGTCAGGAAAATTGCGGCAGACGCTTTTTTCACTGCGTGACCGGCGCAAAGCAGCGGTATTCCGCCAATTGCAAATAAATAATATCAGATACTTGCAAAATAAATGAAATTGTGATATAATTAAGTTTGTATTTTCAGAATGTGAGCATATTTAACATCAGAGGTGTTTTTATGGATATACTTATGAACGTCTGCCGGGTAACTCTTGAAGAGGGACTTATGTATGCACTTCTTGCCATAGGCGTATATATCACCTACAGCATACTGGATTTTCCGGATCTGTCGGTAGACGGCACCATGCCTATGGGCGCAATAGTTACTGCGGTGCTGATACTTAACGGCGTTGATCCGTGGATATGTCTCCCGATAATTTTCATTCTGGGAATGATCTGCGGCGCAGTTACCGGGCTTCTCCATGTAAAGCTCGGGATACGTCCGCTGCTGTGCGGAATAATCATATACACTGCAATGCTTTCGGTGAACCTTGTAATACTTTTCAAAGGCAACGGCGGAAAGACCGTGGCTTCATTCTTCCGCAAGCCTACTATATTCAACAGTGGGATAGCGAACATTTTCCCGGAGGACTGGAGGATCGTCATAGTTTCGCTGATACTTGTGATAGTGTGCAAGATATTTATGGATTTTTACCTGAAAACCAAGTCGGGACTTCTTCTCCGCGCCACAGGCGACAATGAAAAATATGTGACGATGCTTGCTCGCGACCCCGGACACACAAAAATTCTCGGTCTTGCCATAGGAAACGGATTTTCCGCACTTTCGGGCTGCGTTATCGCACAGCAGAAAGGCTCGGCAGATCAGCAGATGGGTGTGGGAATGGTAGTTCTGGGGCTTGCCTCGGTAATTATAGGTCTCAGCATTTTCAAAAATGTCAAATTCATGAAACCCACAACAATGGTAATTCTGGGAAGTATACTCTATAAAGCCTGCCTGTCGGCGGCTCTGGCGCTTAACCTTCCGACCGAATATCTGAAGCTGCTTATGGCTGTACTGTTTACGATCGCTCTTGTATTCAGCGAAAAATTCGGCGGAAAGAAAACAAAGAAGGGCGGCAGTGAAAATGCTTGAACTCAATAATATAACCAAAATATTCAATGCAGGCACTGTGGACGAGACCACCCTTTTTGATAATTTTTCCTTTAAAGTCAATAAGGGCGAATTTGTTGCAGTTATCGGTTCAAACGGAAGCGGAAAGACCACGCTTCTCAATCTTGCCTGCGGAACTATCCGCCCCGAAAGCGGAACAGTCATCTTCGGCGGCAACGACATTACCAGACTTCCGGAGCACAAGCGCGCAAAGTACATCGGGCGCGTTCTTCAGGATCCGCGTATGGGTACCTGCGGAAACCTTACTATTACCGAAAATATGGCTCTGGCTGACAATAAGAACCGTTCTTTCGGGCTTGGCGCGGGAGTAAGCAAAAAACGCATAGAATATTACAAAACTCTCCTTGAAGCGTGCGGAATGGGACTGGAAAACCGCATGAACGTTCCGGTCGGCAACCTAAGCGGAGGACAAAGACAGGCTATCGCGCTGATAATCGCTTCAATGACCGATATAGACCTGCTCGTTCTTGACGAACATACTGCCGCTCTTGACCCGAAATCATCGGAAACGCTTATGGAGATCACCGACAAAATAGTAAAAGAAAAAAACCTTACAACGCTTATGGTAACGCATAATCTTCGTTTTGCAGTGGAATACGGTTCAAGAATGGTAATGATGCATGAGGGAAAATGCGTTCTTGATATCAACGGCGAGGAAAAGAAAAACGCCAAGGTAGACGAACTGCTTAAAATATTCAATCAGATAAGCATAGAAGTCGGGAACTGACCGCAGGTATATTATTATGGAAAGTAAATTTTTTGCAATCATTTCAAGAATGAAATATATCGGCAGGTGGGGACTTATGCGCAGCACCATGCCGGAAAATATCAGCGAGCACAGTCTGGAAACCGCGTTTATCGCTCATGTTCTTGCGCTGTACAGGAATGTACGCTTCGGCGGCAATGTTGATCCGGAACGCGCGGCGCTGCTTGCAATGTACCATGACGTTACCGAGATCATTACCGGCGATCTTCCCACGCCTGTAAAATACTATAATCCGGAGATAAAAGTCCAGTATGACAAGATAGAAGAAATGGCAAAAAACAAACTTATAGGACTTCTTCCCGACGATCTTAAAGAATACTACTCTCCTCTTTTCGGAAAGACCGATGAGGAAGCCGAATTGTGGAGGCTCGTCAAAGCCGCGGATAAACTTTCAGCGCTTATAAAGTGCATGGAAGAACGTCTTATGGGGAACGGAGAATTTGCCAATGCGGAAAAGGCTACACTTGATTCGATCCATGCAATGGAGCTTCCCGAAGCGGAAGAGTTTATAAAGGAATTTCTTGTTTCATACAGTCTGACTCTTGACGATCAGGTGATCTGAATTTTTAAGGAGCGCGGAAATATGGAAGAATATAATTATTACATTATAAGATCCGGGAAAAATTACGTCTACAAAAGGAACGCTCTTGTAGAGGACGACAAGCTGGCAAGAAAATTCCGGACAAAAGTGCAAGCCGTTCAATACGCAAAAAAATATCTTGAAAACGAAGATTACACAGTGATCGGCGAGGGCGGCATAAAAGAAAAGACGGATTATGATTATTATCAGACAAGGAAATAAAGAGCTATACGCAATTGAATAAAGAAAAGTTTATGTCATAACAAGTAGTTGATTTTTAACATTTTTGTATTTGCCGATAAATGATAATTTAGCGAAACAAAATAAAAAAAACAATAGCTGGTCCAGCGCAGCCGCGCTGGTGGGGTCGAGGGGCGAAGCCCCCGTCGCCGTCCGCAGACGGCGAAATTCCCCTTTTTAAAGCGCTCTGCAAAGGG
>CANQZR010000022.1 GCA_947628405.1 uncultured Clostridia bacterium | reverse complement strand
CGGCAAGGGGCGCTGCCCCTTGACCCTGCGAGCTGGGCTCAGCTCGACCAGCTGTAATTTTCTTTCGTTTAGAGCGCAAAATTATCATTTATCTTAACTCTCAACTCTCAACACTGTATTCAGATTTGTTTAAAACACTGCTTTTTACAGTTGTTATTTTTTGTGCATTATTTTATGATCCCAATGTATATTTTTTTGAAAAATTTTGTATAATACCATTTGTAAATCCTTTTTCAACACCCACGATCCCCCTTAATACCCTATACTTTAAACTTTTTCCACCGTGTTTTCAACATTTTTTGCGAATAATTACACTTTGAACAATGTTTTCCACATTTTTATAATTACATATGGTATAGAATCCCCCGAAATTGGCTATAATACTAACGAAAAGGACGACTTCGCTGCGGTGGAAAATATTGTGGAAAACAGGCTTCAAGCCCGTAAAAAAGCAGGTTTTGGTCATTTTTTTGCTCGCGGACGTCACCCGAAACGGAAAATGAAAGGAGAAATGCCGGAATATTTGAAATATTGTTCAGTATTCCGGAATGTACCGATATGATAAAAGGAGTAAACAGAAGAGTTGTGGAGATCACCAGCACGGACAATGATTATTTTGAAAAAGCCGTGCTTTACGTCAGATCGGACAAGGGCGACGTGTCAGCAGCGCGGCTCGAAGATGAAGCAAGAGAATATATAGGCAGACTTACACCGAAAAGCGTTCCGCAGCACCTGCCTCTTGCCCTGAAGATCGGAGCGGCGGCAGCCTCCGCCGCTGCTCTTACAATACTGATATACCTTCTTATATGCTTATGATCTTTCCGGATAAGGGCTGAAATACTCCTTATCCGGAAAAATTTTTAAAAATTTACATAAAAATTTTGCAAAATCATTGTGTTTTAAAGTGAAATATGGTATAATTCTAATGAATATGTTTGTACATATGGAGGTAATTATGCCGTACCCTGAAAAAAAATACCGCAGATCCCGTCCGGAAAGCAAACCGGACAACACAGGTAAAATAACGGATACCTCCGGAGAAAACTCCGGCACATCACTTATGATCGGGCGCAATCCCGTTATCGAAGCCCTTAAAGCAGACAGAAGCATAAATACCGTATATGTCAGCGGCGAAGGCGGAAGCCTTGGACTTATCTGCCGCATGGCAAGAGAAAAAGGTATAGTTGTAAAAAAAGTCACCGATGCAAAACTTTCCGAAATGTGCGGAGGCGCTTCACATCAGGGAGTCGCCGCAAGCGGAGCTTGCGCAGTATATGCGACCGTGGAGGAACTTCTGGAAATATCAGCAAAAAAAGGCACAAAGCCTTTTATAATCATATGTGACGAAATAGAAGATCCTCACAATCTGGGAGCGATCATCAGGACCGCCGAAGCGGCGGGCGCAGACGGAATAATTATCCCTAAGCGAAGAAGTGCGGCTCTTACCGAAACGGTATTCAAAACATCAGCAGGCGCTGCAAGCTGGCTGCCTGTGGCAAGAGTTGCAAATATACCGGCAGCTATCGATATCCTCAAGGAACACGGCTTGTGGATATACGGAACGGACGCTTCCGGAGAAAATTATTCTTCTGCCGATATGACAGGCAGCGTAGGGCTTGTGATAGGCTCGGAAGGCTTCGGAATGGGACGGCTCGTAAGAGAAAAATGTGATTTTCTCCTTAAACTGCCCATGTACGGAAAAATAACTTCCCTGAACGCCTCGGTAGCGGCAGGGATATTCATGTATGAAACAGTAAGACAGCGCGCGGCGCAAATAAAATAAGGGAGGAACAGGATTTGGCTGACGGCAGATACTCGCTTGACGATATTCTCAATGAATATTCAACTGACAGCGGCGGAAGATCGGATAATAAAATAAGCATAGACGATATACTCGGCAGCTATGATGGCAAAAAAACGGAAACTTCCGCAAAAGCCGGCTCTGAAGCTCACCATGTTGAGGAAAAAATAACACTTCATAATACGGATATTTTTGAAAATGTCAATTCCCGTCTTAATGAACAGGATGTATCCTACCGGCAGGAGGACGCGGCTGCCGCAAAAGAGCCGTCTGCCGAAAAAAAAGCCGTCCCCGTAAAGCAGGAACGATCCGCAAAAGCAGCAAAACCGTCAAAAACTTCCGACGACGATTTTGAAAAGAAATATGAACGGCTTTCGGAAGCGATATCCGCTGTAAAGGAAAAAACTCCCTCCGAGCCATATGTTCCGCAGCCTAAACCGGACAGATCTTTCTCGGAAAAATTCGAGCAGACAGATCTTTACGGCGACAAGGAAGAAGAACGCGAGCCGGGTGAAGTAAAAGAAGAAATAAAACAGGGCATACGTTCCCTGTTCGGTAAAAAAACGGGCAAAAAGCCCGAAGTCCCGGAAGAAGCCGCTGCTCCCGAGCCGCCGATACAGAGTGCAGGAGCAGGAAATAACGCCGGCATCGACGATCCGTTTGAAAAATATTCCGCTATAGAAGAAAAAAATCTTGACGATATACTTAACGAATATTCAGACGTCAAAAAGAAAGAAGACAAAAAAGAAAATTCCCAGATGACCCTCCACAAGGGCATAACCGACCTTTTTACAAGGCTGATACCCAAGGCTGACGATCCCGAAGTATCGGGCAATACCGAACTTCTGGACGGAATGATGAAAGCCAAAAAGGAACGTATCTCACGCACTCAGCACGTCGCTCCGATAGAAAGAAAATCCATATCGGATATCGACCTTAATCTTGAAGATAAGATCATGTCAGATACGGGAGAAGTCTCCGCAGACGGCGAACAGAACGAGCTTGACAAGATAACGGCGCTGAAAGAACGCCGCAGCAAAAAAATAAAGGATTTCGTCCTTGTGGGCGAAGAAGAGGACGTTACCGGAGAAGAAACGGAGGAAGAAGAACAGCCTAAAGTAATTGACGATTTTGAAAGTTTTGAGGATGCGCCGTCCATAGCTCACGACATAGCTCAGCTCAAAGGAAGTCTGCTGCTCAGGCTGATAGTGCTGATAATATGCTTTGCGGCAAGTATGTATATCGCCGCCGCAAACGATAATCAGGGACTTCCCATAATGGAAATGCTCAACAAGCGCAGCCAGACAAATACATATCTTTTTGTAAATGCTATAATAGGTCTGTTTGCGGCATTTTCAAGCTATACGGTAATATCCTGCGGACTTTCAAAGATAGTTTCCCTGAAAGCAGATTCAGACAGCCTGTGCGCAGTATCAATAGTAACATCAATAGCTTCTTCGATGATAATGTTCGCCAATACTAACCTTATCAGAGGCAGCTTTGCACACGTTTATATACCTGTGGCGATAGCTTCGCTGGCATTCAATACGATAGGAAAGCTGCTTATAGTCGGCAGAACGCAAAGGAGCTTCCGCTTCGTTTCGGAAAGCGGAGATAAATACGCCGTATTTCCCGTTACGGACGAAGAAGCAGCCCAGAATTTTACCAGAGGCGCGCTTAACGATTTTCCTAAGCTGGCGGCAATGAGAAAAACGGAATTTCTTTCGGAATTTCTTAAAACATCTTACGCAAGCGACAGCATGGACGGCTTCTGCCGCATATTCACGCCGGCGGTAATGATAGCTGCTGCGGTAGTGGGTATCGTTGCCGGTATCCTCGGGAAAACGGAACACGGTCCTTCATCGGTCTATATAGGTATATCGGTATTTGTGGGAGTTATTGCGATATGCACCGGATTTTCCACCATGCTTACGGTAAATCTTCCCATGTACAGAGCGTCAAAGAAAAATGCCGCGTCTCAGGGCGTTATCCTCGGATTCGACTGCATAGATGAATTTTCCGAAACAAACAGCATACTTGTTGACGCAGGACAGCTTTTCCCTCAGGGAAGCGTAAAACTTTCGGCAATAAAAGTCTTTTCCGATACAAGGATAGATGAAGCGATAGTTGAAGCTGCAAGCCTTGCAACTCAGGCGGGAAGCATACTGAAGAATATGTTCTATGATATAATCGGCGGAAAAACGGAACTTCTGAACCCTGTTGAAAGTTATATTTTTGAGGATTCAATGGGACTTTGCGGCTGGATAAACAACAAAAGAGTGCTTCTCGGCAGCAGGGAGCTTATGGTAAATCACAGCATAGACGGCGTACCGCCGTTATCTAAAGAAAAAGAGTATACCGGTTCCGGACGATATGCCGTATATCTCTCGATATCGGGAGAACTTTCGGCAATGTTCCTTGTTGAGATGACACCTACAATGGAAATAATGCAGGCGCTTCAGGAACTGCAGAAGAACGATGTATATGTGATGATACGTTCCGTGGATTCACTGGTATCTATAAGCCGTCTTTCGGAATTTTTCGATATTTCCCCCGAACATCTTAAACTTGTTCCGTTCCGTCTGCACGAACAGTTCAGCGAGATCACAGCATATCAGGTAGAACAGAAAGCGTCTCTTGCTTGCTCCGGAAAATTTTCTTCATTTGCGTCGCTTGTGCTCAGCAGCATACACATGAAAGGCACAATAAATCTCGGAATAGGCTTGCAGGCAGTATCAATGCTGCTCGGAGTGCTGATATGTCTGGTAATGGTAGTGCTGAACAGTTTTCAGGAACTGTCGGCAAGCATGGTAATGACATACAATATTATTTTCACTATGATACTGCTTGTGATACAGTTTTTCCGGAAAAACTGATATTGCAGCTCCGGAATTGACTTTTCCCCCGATATATATTAAAATATCAATATCAAACCGAAAGGACATACGCCATGAAAAACTTACTTGTTATAAACGGTCCTAATCTTAATTTGCTTGGTGAACGCGAACCCGGCACATACGGCTCCGAAAGCTATGAAAGTATCTGTGCGGAGATCAGGAACAAAGCTGCCGAGCTTGGTTTTGACAGCTGCGAATTTTTCCAGTCCAATCACGAAGGCGACATAATCGACAAGATACACGCCGCAAGGATCGATAAATGCGGAGTTATCCTTAATGCAGGCGCATTCACCCACTACAGCTATGCTATAAGGGACGCCATTGCCGCCGTAAAAATTCCCGTAATAGAGGTCCATATTTCCAATATCTGCGCAAGAGAAGAATTTCGTCATACTTCCGTAATTGCTCCGGTGTGCTCCGGAAGCATTTTCGGCTTCGGAAAGGACGGATACCTTCTTGCCGTTCAGGCTATGGCATACAAAACAGAACACACAAACTGACCCCGGAGGAACACTATGGATTTTAAATTCTGTCCCCAGTGCGGTGAAAAGCTGTATCCAAAAGTATGCGGAGACGAGGGCGAGATCCCGTTCTGCGATAACTGCGGCAGACCGTTTTTCCCGTTTTCATATACTTGTGTGATATGCCTTTGCGTTACAGAGGATAATTCCGAGATCGCCCTTATAAAACAAGGATATGTTTCAAAAAATTATATCAATGTAGCCGGATATGTAAAACGCGGCGAAATACCGGAAGTTACCGCCGTTCGTGAAGTAAAAGAGGAAGTAGGGCTTGAAACGGTCTCCTGCAAATATATAGGCAGCTATTACCATGCCAAGAGCGACAACCTGATGCTCGGATATATCTGCAAGGTAAGAAAAGCGGAGCTTAAAACCTCCGTTGAAGTTGACTGTGCTGAATGGTTCCCTCTTAAATATGCCCAGCAGCTGCTGCGGTATGACAGTGTAGGCTGGAACCTGCTCAACGACTACCTTAAAATTGTTTTCAATGAAGAAAACGAAACAAAATAATATCCCGGCAGGAGCGTTCTTTACAAAAATTTTACCGCAGGATACAAAAATTTGACGATTTTCTCTTGCAACTTGGCAAATTTGTGTTATAATAGTAATATGTGATTTTTGAATTGTATTTTTTAGGAGGATATTAAATGAATATTGAACTTTTATCTTTGCTTATGAGAGCGGAAGCTGCCGCTCCGGCAGCAGAACAGCCGGACATGACAGGCTCGTTTATTTCAAGCCTTGTTGTTATGGTGCTCGTTTTTGTAATGATGTATTTTATTATGATACGTCCGCAGAAGAAAAAAGAAAAAGAAGCCAAGGAAATGCGTGACAATCTACAGATAGGCGACGAAGTAACAACCATAGGCGGCATAACCGGGATCATTGTCCGCAAGGGAGAGGATACGGTCGTTATAGAAACAGGCGGCGATCGTTCCAAGATAAGAGTAAAGCTCTGGGCAATATCCGAAAATGCCACGGTCCATGACGCTCAGGAAGAAGCAGTAAAAAAGAAATAAAGACCCGATTTTTAGTAAGATCATTTTATATAGGATACCGGTGGGGAAACTACCGGTATTTTTTGTTCACAGAATATTTACATAAGTATCGTACCGAAAGCCGTTTCAATCTACAGATAAATGATGTATAATACATATGTATACTTATCTTGTGAATTTTATAAAAAGGGGGAAAAATATGCGCCGTTCCGTAAAAGCAAAACTGATGATATTCACGGTTATCGTATTTGCGGCTGCGGCAGCCGTTTTTTCCCTGCTTGCCTATTCGGCGGCAAAGCGTTCCGCCGAAGCAGCTGCAATATCAGTCATTGAGCAAAGCGCCGTATCCGCCGCAGAAGCCATATCCGGCAAGGCGGAAGGGATCTGCGCCGTAGGAAAGGATATCTCCGCAGATCTTGCACTCAGCCGCGCTCCCGACGATCTCAGAAGCCGTATACTTGAACTGAAAAACGAAAGCTATTCCGGGAGCGGTTCATATTTTGATGTGGCTTATTCCTCCGATCTTATATCCATAGACGGACATACGGATTACTCCGGATATCCTGCCGTTGTAAGTGCGGCATCAGGCACGGCAATGCTGTCGGAACCGTTTGAACTTGACGGAAAAACTGTAGTATGCTATTCCGCTCCTATGAATTATCTTGACGAGGAACGCGCCTGTGTTCTGGTAGGGATATTTGACGGAAATTTTATTTCGGATATGGTCGCAAACATTGCGCTCGGCAGCAGCTCGGCAGCTTATGTCAAGGGAGAAAACGGGATAATTTCGGGAAAGCCCTCCCCTGCCGCAAATACATATACTGCGGAAGCTGCCGTTTCAGGAAGAACAGGCTGGACGGTCTGTGTGGACGCTGTTCCGTCGGAATTAATGCCGGATCTTACATCTGAAATACTTATGATAACGGTCATATCGGCGGCACTGGCTGCCGTATTCTGCATTATTATTGCAGTTTTCATAGGGCGGTCGCTTGGTCCTGTTTCACAGATCGCTCAAAGAATATCCGCGCTTGCGGACGGAGATTTTACATCTCCCGTACCGGAAGTAAATTCCTCCGACGAACTTTCCGTGATAGCTTCCGCGCTTGAACGCACGGCTGCCGCGCTCAAAGGCTGTATAAACGAGATAACCGGTTCCGTTTCGGATGTTGCCGGCGGTGATATAGCGGAAAACGATCCTGCGGCAAAAACGTCCGTCATGAATTACAAAGGAGATTTTTCCTCTATTTATGAAGCACTTTCCAAACTAAAATGCTTTTTAAGAGGAACTATGGACGATATTCGTTCAGCCTCTGAATCCGTTGCGGCAAACGCCGAAAAAATAGGTGCAATTGCTCCGCCGGAAAATGAAAATTTTGATATAAATATCCGTGAAAATTTATCCGTTGAAGAATATGCCTCGGCAGCTTCGGACAAGCTGGCGGAAGCATTTTCCGCGCTTAAAGAAGAACGCGAAAAGCTCATGCAGCTTTCCCGGGCAGTTTCGGCGGTAAATGTAAACGCTGACGATATCAGGGCAATTTCCGAACAGATACAGGATATAGCATTCCAGACAAATATACTTGCTCTCAACGCCGCAGTAGAGGCGGCTCATGCCGGCGAAAACGGAAAGGGTTTTGCCGTGGTAGCCGAAGAAGTGCGTTCGCTTTCAAAAAGCAGTTCCGACGAAGCCGGAAAGACATCTGATCTTATAGAAACAATAATTTCAAATGTTGAAAGCAGCGTTTCTCTTGCAAATGAAACTGCCGGAGCGCTGGACAAAGCGGAAAGATCAACGGCGGAAATTTCCGCATATATTGAAAAAATCAATACCGTCGCTGCGGAAATGTCCGAAACGATAAAATATGAAAAAAACAGGATATCCGACCTTGCCGAACACATCTCGGAAATTTCCTGCAATTCCCCCAAAGAAGAAGCCGAGGACATAATAAATGGCGCCAGACATCTGAAAGAGATAACCAATTTTTTCAGATCGTAATAAATCAAAACTGCCCGTTAAAAATAAGGACAGCAAATTCAAAAAGGAGAGAGTTTTTATGAAAAGAAACATTATTTTTCCTGTTTTGTTATGTGCTGCTGGAATAATACTTTGCGGCTGCGAAAACAAAACTTCCGCCGACGTTACCGTAACTCAGGATACTTCGGCAGCTGCAATTACGGCAGATATAACCTCAGAGGACGCCGAAAATATTGCAATTGCCGATGCAGGTATCAATAGTTCGGACATAACAAGCATAAAAGTATCGCGTGATGATGAAAACGGCAAAAGCGTTTTTGAAGTGGATTTTTTTGACGCTTCCAACGAATATGAATACGAAATAAGCGCCGAGAGCGGAGAGATAATTTCCAAAAGCATGGAAGCCCGTGACAATGTTCCGACGGTCTCCGCAGAAACGTCCGGAACTGCTCCTCTTGACACCACGACCGTACAGCCTGCCGTTACCGAGTCAACTACCACGGCTGCTCCCGTATCCGTATCGGTAAATGCCACAACTCCTGCCGCTAAAAGCATTACCGAAGCCGAAGCAAAAAGCATTGCATTTGACAGTGCCGGCGTAAAAGAGTCAGATGTGGAATACATCAATGTAAAACCTGACAGAGACGACGGCAGAGATATTTTCGACGTTGAATTTTATGCTAACGGCACTGAATACGATTATGAAATAGACGCTTCCAACGGCAAAGTTCTTTCAGCCGACAAAGAGCTTGAAAATCTGAAAATACCCAAGAGCACAACAAAACAATCCGGAAACAAAATAACCGAAGCCGAAGCAAAAAGCATTGCATTTGACAGTGCCGGCGTAAAAGAATCCGATGTGGAATACATCAATGTAAAGCCTGACAGAGACGACGGCAGAGACATTTTCGACGTTGAATTTTACGCGAACGGCACTGAATACGACTATGAAATAGACGCTTCCGACGGCAAGATCCTTTCTGCCGACAAAGAGCTTGAAAATCTGAAAATACCCAAGAGCACAACAAAACAATCCGGAAACAAAATAACCGAAGCCGAAGCAAAAGAGATCGCTTTTGCCGACGCAGGGATCTCCGAAGCTGACGCAAAGCGCGTAAAATCCGAATTTGACCGTGATGACGGCAAGGAAATTTACGAGATCGAATTTTACTACAACAATATGGAATACACCTATGAAATAAATGCCGCAGACGGCGCAATAATAGATAAAGAGATCGACAGAGATTAAAATTTCCCCCTGTTCGTTTGAGCAGGGGGAAAATTTATCAATACGTTACTTTAACAGTAGTTTCATCTATATCATTATAATCCTTGTCTTTTATCTTTATAGCCATTTCAAATTCTTCAATTTCATCGGCAGATGTAATATTTATATCGTTAAGATCCATATCATATAAATGGATTGATACTATTGCAGCTTTTCCTGCGGGAATATATTCGCCATAAAATGACGTATCGACCATAAGTCCATTTATTGATGAAGACTCACCTGACTCTCTTATGTTGATTATTGTACTGCTGTTATTTTCAACGAGCCATAAAATTTCCATATCATTGTTGTAAATGGAGTCACTTTCCGCTATTCCCTTAGAAACTATCCTGATATTGTTTTTGTTGTAAATTTCATCTCCGGACGAATCATATAAATATTTCTTTGAAGCAGTAATAGTGATAGTTTGTGCGTTTGAAATAGTATTATAATCGTTGTCAAGCAGTTCTACATCTAATTCAATATTTCCGATATCATCAATTCCATACCGTTCCAGATTGCCGTCGGCAATATCAGTAAGGCTTAACATTGAAATATATTTTTTACCCGGACTGATATTATCGGCAGACCAACTGCCGCCTTTCACCATGAGTCCATTTATAAAGAAATCCTGCACGCGGAAATTAACAACATTATTTCCGTTATTTTCTGCTTCAAGGAAAAGATATTTTTTATTTCCCTTTGTGAGCAGTGCTTCAGATATAATGCTGATGTCAGAATTTTGATAGATCGTGTCATCGGAAAAATAATCTAAAGTGTATCCGAATCCTTTTTGTGAAGATCGATTTTTTATAGTTTTCTGATATGAATCTCTTCCAAAATTATATAATTGGTTTGTATCATATGCTGATGTTTTTATAAGCAATGGTCCGGTATGTTTAGAGTTATTGTTATCGTCAAGAATTGTGAAGCCTATTTCAATAGTAGCTATCTCATCTATTCCGTATAAAACTAAATTTTCCAAATCAAAAATTATTGCATCATCATTTTTTTGACCGGCAGCAACATCACAAATAGAATATCCATCATCCACCATGTATCCATTGATCGAATTACAATTATATAATGTACTTCCGGTAATAAAGCGCAAATCTTGTGAGGTATTATTTTCAATTGTCAGATTAAGATACATTTGTGACCATTTAAATTCAATTGATGTTGATGTAATTTTTATATTATCTTTATCGTATATAACATTTTCGTCTATGGTTGAATCCTTGCTTATTTTATCAACCTTTTTTTCAATGTATTCAGCAACTTGAGAATCGTCTGGTGGGTTCTCATTTTTATTTTCACACCCCACAAATGTTACCGCCATAACCGCCGCTGCTGCCAGAGCGGTAATTTTTTTGCACATTTTAAAAAATCTTGTTTTTCCCATATATCCAACACTCCTTTTAAAATCTTCAGATGTAATATTTTGTTACATTGACTGATTAAAATACACATCTGTCCGTAAAAAATATTTTACCATAACAAATATGAATTGTCAAGTATTTAAATCATTAAAGATTTATTAAAAGCAGTCATTTAAAAGCCTGTGTTTTTTATGCGTAAATAATTAGTATTTTAATTGTGTTATTATATAATAATACTAATATTCATATAAGGTATAGAAGTATTATCAGCAATAGTGTATAATTTTTTTAAAGGAGAGAAAAACTATGATCCTATTTGTTGCCGACCGTATAAAAGACCTCCGCGAAAAAGCGGGAATGACCCAGACCCAGCTTGCAAGACGGCTGAAAGTTTCCAGAAGCGCGGTAAATTCATGGGAAATGTCCCTTTCAACACCGTCGAGCATATACCTTGCAGAGCTGTCGAAAATTTTCGGAGTTACTACAGACTATCTTCTTAGCCTTGACGACGGTGTCAAAGTCGATATTACCGACCTTGACGAACAGGAACAGGAGATCGTCATCAGGCTGGTAGATCACTTCAAGACCGCAAAAGCGTAACTCTGCGGAGTATTCTGCTGTTTGTGATACTTAAAAATTTTCTTCATAACAGCCTGTGTTTTTCACGCGGACAAAAATATCCTCCCTCGTTTTTAACGAAGGAGGATCTTTATTTTTTATTATTTTACAGATACCGTGGGGTATCAAAGCATTGAACATTTCAAGACCGCAGTTATCTATTCTTCCTTTGCATTTACCGAAATTCCCAGAATATCAAGACTTTCCTTGTCAACAGGCGACGGGCAGGCGGACATCAGCTCGGATGCGTTCTGTACTTTAGGGAACGCCGTAACATCTCGGAGACTGTCCGCGCCGCACATTATCATTGCCAGTCTGTCAAGACCGATACCCATTCCGCCGTGAGGAGCAGCACCGTATTTGTAAGCGTCTACAAGGAAGCCGAATTTTGCTTCTATCTCCTCGTCGGTAAGTCCCAGAGCCTTGAACATTCTCTGCTGGAGTTCATAGTCGGTGATTCTTATAGAACCGCTGGAAAGCTCCGTACCGTTCAGAACAAGGTCATATGCTTTTGCAAAAACCTTTTCCGGCGCGGTATCAAGATATTGCAGACATTCGTCTATAGGCATTGTGAACGGGTGGTGCATTGCAAGCCATTCGCCGCTTTCCTCGTCATATTCAAAGAACGGGAACTCGGTTATCCACAGAAAATTGAATTTTCCCTCCGGGATAAGGTCAAGCTGCTTTCCAACTTTAAGACGCAGTGCGCCGAGCGTAGGCAGGGTCACGCTGTTTTTATCCGCAACGATCAGCACAACATCTCCTTTTTCCGCGCCAAGAGTTTTCAGAATGTTTTCGAGTTCGCCCTCTGCCATGAATTTTGCAAATGAACAGCTTGGAGCGTCCTCGACCCAGCGGACATATGCAAGACCTTTTGCGCCTATGCCCTTAACATATTCGGTCAGCTTGTCTATTTCCTTTCTTGTAAGAACGGCAGCGGCATTTTTTGCAACGATAGCCCTTACAGATCCGCCTGCTTCGATAGCAGAGGTGAACACTCCGAAGCCGCAGTTTTTCACAAGTCCGGAAATATCCTGTATCTCCATGCCGAAACGGGTATCCGGCTTGTCGGAACCGTAACGGTTCATAGCGTCGGTATAGGTAAGCCTTGGCAGAGGCGTGGGAATGTCAATATCCAGAACGTCTTTAAAAATACGTTTTACAAACCCCTCGCCCATTTGCAGAATGTCCTCCACATCAACGAATGACATTTCAAGATCTATCTGTGTAAATTCGGGCTGTCTGTCAGCGCGGAGGTCCTCGTCACGGAAACATCTTGCAAGCTGGACATAACGGTCAAATCCCGCTATCATCAGCAGCTGCTTGTAGATCTGGGGCGACTGGGGCAGAGCATAGAATTTGCCCGGGTGTACTCTTGACGGAACAAGATAATCCCTTGCGCCCTCCGGTGTGGATTTTATCATCATAGGAGTTTCTATCTCGATAAATCCGTTTTCATAGAAATAGTCACGGGCAGATTTTGCTATCCTGCTTCTTGTAATGATATTATCCTGCAAAGTCTTTCTTCTCAGGTCAAGGTAACGGTATCTCAGGCGTAGTTCCTCGTTGGTATTGGTATTATCGACAATTTCAAACGGCGGAGTCTGGGATTTTGCAAGTATACGCAGATCGTCAACAAAAATTTCAACACGTCCGGTCGCGATCTTTTCGTTAATGCTTTCACGTTCACGGACGGCGCCCTTTGCCATTACCACATATTCGGAATGGCAGGAAGAAGCCTTTTCAAAAACAGTCTTGTCACTGGTTTCGTCGAATGTAAGCTGAACGACGCCTGTTCTGTCGCGAAGAACGATAAAGATTATTCCTCCCTTATCGCGGACTGTATCCACAAAGCCGCCGACGGTAACAGTCTCGCCCGGTTTAAGGACTTCGCCGCAGTAATGGGTCCTTTTAAGACCTTTCATAGAATCTGCCATAATAAAACTTCCTTTCAGAAATCGGTTATTTCGTAAGTGCAATGATAGACTGCTCTATCTTCGCCATTTTTTCCTGCGCCTTGGCAAGTTTTGCTTTTTCAGCTTCTACCTGCTGCGTGGGCGCTTTGGCTATAAATCCCTGATTGTTCAGCTTGCCGGAGGAGAAATCTATATCCTTCTGGACAGCCGCCTTTTCCTTGTTGAGACGGGCAAGCTCCTTTTCCTTGTCTACAAGCTCGTCCATAGGAATGAAGATCCTTGCGCTGTCAGTTACTACCATTACCGCGTCGGGTACGCTTACCTTTTCGGCTATCTCTACCTCGGAAGCAGACGCAAGACGTTCAAAGAACATTCTTCCCTGCTCAAAAATTTCCGTCTCGGCAGTTTCAATGTGAATAGCCGCTTTCTTTGAGGGCGGAACATTCATCTCGGAACGGCGGTTCCTTATTCCCTTTATAGCTTCGATTATCTTGCCGAACTGCTTTTCTTCCTTTTCAAAATTAAGGCTTTCATCATATTCGGGGAACTTTGAAAGTATGCAGGGAACGTCTCCGTCCGAAACGGCAGACCATATCTCCTCCGTTATGAACGGCATGAACGGGTGAAGAAGTTTCAGCATTCCCTGAAGTACAAATACCAGAACATCCTGCGCAGTTTCGGCAGTTTTTCCGCCCGCCGCTATCCTCGGCTTGGTAAGTTCGATATACCAGTCGCAGTAAACGTCCCATATAAAATCGTAAAGTTTAGCTACCGCAACGCCCAGTTCAAAACTTTCAAGATTATCATTTACTTCCTTTGCCAGACGGTTAAAGCTGCTTACTATCCACTTGTCCTCGATATTGAGATTTTCGGGAAGTCCGTTAAATTTAAAGTCCTCCGGCAGATTCATCAGAACGTATCTCGAAGCGTTCCACAGCTTGTTTGCAAAATTTCTTGAAGCCTTTACCTTTTCGTCTGTATAACGCATATCGTTTCCGGGAGCGTTGCCGGTCGCAAGCATGAAACGGAGCGCGTCTGCGCCGTATTTGTCGATCTCTTCAAGCGGATCTATACCGTTGCCCAGGGATTTGGACATTTTCCGTCCCTGCGCGTCGCGGACAAGTCCGTGGATAAGAACGGTATCAAAAGGCGCTTTGCCCATGTTTTCCATACCGCTGAACATCATTCTTATTACCCAGAAGAAAATTATATCATATCCCGTAACAAGTGTGTTTGTCGGGTAGAAATATTTCAGATCCTCGGTATCGTCGGGCCAGCCAAGGGTCGAGAAAGGCCACAGCGCAGAGCTGAACCATGTATCCAGTGTATCAGGATCCTGACGCATGGGCTTTCCGCACTTGGGACAAACGGCACTGTTTTCCTTTGTAACGACCATTTCTCCGCAGTCGTCACAATAGAACGCCGGTATCTGATGTCCCCACCATATCTGACGGGATATACACCAGTCGCGGATATTTTCCAGCCAGTGGAAATATGTTTTTTCAAATCTTTCGGGAACAAACCTTGTTTCGCCGTTTTTAACGGCGTCAATTGCAGGCTGCGCAAGAGGCTTCATCTTTACGAACCACTGGGTCGAAACTTTAGGCTCAACGGTAGTTCCGCAGCGGTAGCAGGTACCAACATTGTGAACGTGTTCCTCTATTTTTACAAGATAGCCGCCCTTTTCCAGATCTTCAACTATCTTCTTCCTTGCTTCATAGCGATCCATGCCCGCATATCCGGGATAATCGTCAACTATGTGCGCGTCGTCCGTCATAACGTTGAGAACGGGCAAATTGTGCCGCAGACCTACTTCAAAGTCGTTGGGATCGTGTGCAGGAGTAATTTTAACAACGCCCGTTCCGAAATCCATTTCAACATAATCGTCGGCAATAACGGGGATCTCTCTGCCAACAAGGGGAAGTATAAGAGTTTTGCCCACGATATCTTTGTAACGGTCATCATTTGGATTTACCGCAACGGCAGTATCGCCCAGCATTGTTTCCGGACGGGTCGTAGCAAGTTCAACATAGCCGCTGCCGTCCTTGAACGGATAACGCAGGTGCCAGAAATGTCCTGCCTGCTCCTCAAAAGTAACTTCCGCGTCTGAAAGAGAAGTTTTACAGTGCGGACACCAGTTTATGATCCTTTCGCCCCGGTAGATAAGACCTTTTTCATAATACTTTACGAAAACTTCCTTAACGGCTTTTGAGCAGCCTTCGTCCATAGTAAAGCGTTCTCTTGACCAGTCGCAGGAACTGCCTAATTTTTTCAGCTGTTCAACAATGCGTCCGCCGTACTGTTTCTTCCATTCCCAGGCGCGTTCCATGAATTTTTCACGTCCGATGGCTTCCTTGGTAATACCCTCTTTTGCCATAGCCGCAACGATCTTTGCTTCGGTAGCGATAGCGGCGTGATCCGTTCCGGGAAGCCAGAGAGCGGCATAGCCTTTCATACGCTTCCAACGGATAAGTATATCCTGCAAGGTCTCATCAAGGGCGTGCCCCATATGGAGCTGTCCGGTGATGTTCGGAGGAGGGATAACTATTGTGTACGGAGTTTTCTGAGGGTCTCGCTCCGCTTTGAAGCAGTCGTTATCCACCCAGAACTTATATATCTTATCCTCAACTTCTTTGGGATCGTAGATCTTTGAAAGTTCCTTTTTCATTTTAAAACCGTTCCTTTCGATAAAAGATAAATACATATTTAATGATACCATATTTACCGGAAAAATGCAACATTTATTTTCAGTATCAATTATGAAATACCGTAAATTTTATGTGTATTTTCGGCAAATTACAAAATATTTACCGTATTCGGATTACAAAATGTTAACTAAATGAATATTGACATTATATGTATTGTGTGATATAATTTTTCAGTATTGTTGATGATAAATAACACTTTCACAGTTTTGCGGAAGAATGAATAATTATATTATATGTGTGTTCATGAATTTCAGGAAAGGAACGCAGGCTTGCTATGGATTGGCTCTTTATAAAAGAATATTATCCTCTTTACATAAGATCCGCCGTTCTTACGATCACTATCGGCGTATTGGGAATAGTTCTGTCCGTTATTGTCGGTATGATATGCGCCCTTTGCAGATATTATAAGATCCCCCTGCTGAACGGAATAGCCGCAGCTTATACCGAACTTTCAAGAAATACTCCGCTTATAGTTCAGCTTTTTTTCCTGTTTTTCGGACTTCCTAAAGTTGGGATAGTCCTTTCTCCGGAAGCCTGCGGAACGATAGGTCTTGCTTTTCTCGGCGGAGGATATATGTCGGAATCTTTCCTGAGCGGTCTGGGATCGGTGAGAAAGATCCACCTTGAAGCCGCCGCCAGCCTTGGACTTAACGGCGCTCAGACTATGAAAAGCGTTATACTTCCTCAGGCAGCGTCGGTATCAACGCCGGCAGTATGCGCAAACGTTATATTCCTGCTTAAAGAGACCAGCGTATTCAGCGCCGTATCTCTTGCCGACCTTATGTATACCGCAAAAGACCTTATCGGTATGTACTATAATACTACCGAAGCGCTGACCATGCTTGTAATTGCTTATCTGATAATGATACTGCCCATTTCTATAGTTTTTACACTGCTGGAAAGGAGGCTCCGCCATGAAAGGATATGAAGTCCTTTTCACAGGGAATAACTTTCTGCGTCTCCTAAGCGGTCTTTGGGTAACACTCAGGATATCTCTTATATCCATAGGCATATCGCTTGTGCTGGGAGTTCTTCTCGGTGCGGCTATGACGGTAAGGAACAAAGCGGTAAAAGCCGTCTGCAAGGTATATCTTGAAGTCGTAAGGATAATGCCCCAGCTGGTATGGCTGTTCATAGTATTTTTCGGGATAACGCGTTCTACCGGGATAAATCTTTCCGGAGAAACTGCGGCAATAATAGTATTTACCATATGGGGAACTGCTGAGACAGGCGACCTTGTGCGCGGCGCTTTCGTTTCGATACCTGCTCATCAGTATGAATCAGGTCTTGCCCTCGGTCTTGGAAAAGCGCAGCTTTATTTTTACGTTATCCTGCCGCAGACCGTGCGCAGGCTCACGCCGAATATCATCAATCTTTCAACAAGAATGATAAAGACCACCGCTCTGGTATCGCTTATAGGCGTTACCGAAGTGCTTAAAGTCGGAAAACAGATCATTGACGCCAACCGTTATGATGCTCCCGACGCAGCAATATGGGTATATGCAGCAATATTCTTTATGTATTTTATAATATGCTTTCCGCTGTCGGTATTCTCTAAAAAGCTTGCCGACCGCAGCAAATAACGGCTGAAGGAGATGACCGCAATGAACGAAGATGTTGTTATAGAAGTCAGGGACCTTAAAAAGGTTTTCGGCGAAAACGTTGTGATAAACGGTATAAGTCTTACGGTAAAAAAAGGCGAAACGGTCGTCCTGATAGGTCCGTCCGGCTGCGGAAAATCCACGCTTCTTCGCTGTCTGAACGGTCTTGAGCCGATACAGGGCGGCTCGGTGCTGCTGCACGGAGAACCGGTGGAGTACGGCAAAAGAAGTCTTTACAGGATACGTCAGAAAATAGGCATGGTATTTCAGGATTACGGACTTTTTCCGCATATGACGGTGCTTGATAACATCATTCTCGCACCTGTCAAAGTTCAGAAGCGTTCAAAGCAGGAAGTCACGGAGGAAGCAATGTCCCTTCTGGAAAGAGTAGGGCTCGGAGACAAGGCAAAGTCATATCCCTCCCAGCTTTCCGGCGGACAGCAGCAAAGAGCGGCTATCGTCCGCAGCCTGATAGTTCACCCGGACATAATGCTGCTGGACGAGATAACGGCTGCCCTTGACCCGGAAATGGTCCATGAAGTGCTGAATGTTGTGCTCGATCTTGCAAAAAACGGTTCTACCATGATAATAGTCACCCATGAAATGGCGTTTGCGGAAGCAGCCGCCGACCGCGTTATACTTATGGACGGCGGAATTATCGTTGAAGAAAATCCGCCGGAAAAATTCTTCCGCGATCCGGATACGGAACGTGCAAGAAAATTCCTCAGCACATTTTCATATTCAAGATGATCCGGTTTTGCTCCGTCAAAAATAATAATTTTCCACATTTTGTATGCTTTATTTTTGAATATTCCTACGAAAATAAAAAAATTGAAAATTCCTATTGACAAGATAAATGGGTAAGAGTATAATATCTATATATCAGATAGGTTTTATATATGATGATCCCGGATCTGTTTTTGCGGCAGTATATTTTTATAATAACATTTTTCTGCCGAAAAAATCCGATATACTATCAGACGGATCTGTCTGTAAACTATATTTATTGAAGGAGAAATTTTTATGAAAAAGATCAAAAAAATAATTGCCGCCGCTGCGGCTGCCGCTCTTGCACTGAGCCTTGCCGCCTGCGGAGGAAATGAAACTTCGACCGACAACGGCGATAATTCCGGCAGCGCTTCTATCTACAGGACGCTTGATGACATCAAGTCCTCGGGAACGCTTAAAATAGGCGTTTTCTCCGACAAGAACCCGTTCGGATACGTTGACAACAACGGCGAATATCAGGGCTATGACGTTTATTTTGCAAAGCGCCTTGCGGAAGATCTCGGCACCGAACTTGAGCTTGTTCCGGTAGAAGCGGCAAGCCGTGTGGAATTTCTTGAAACAGGCAAGGTGGATATTATCCTTGCAAACTTTACCGTAACCGATGAGCGCGCTGAAAAAGTAGATTTTGCGCTTCCTTACATGAAAGTTGCTCTCGGAGTCGTTTCCCCGGACAGTGCAGTAATAACCTCCGCCGACGATCTTGCAGGCAAGAAGCTCATAGTCGTTAAAGGAACTACGGCTGAAACATATTTTACCGAAAATTATCCCGATGTTGAACTTGTAAAGTTCGATGAATACAACGAAGCATATTCTTCACTTCAGGACGGACGAGGAGACGCTTTCTCAACGGATAACACCGAAGTTCTTGCATGGGCAATGCAGAATCCCGGATTTACCGTAGGCATTGAGTCTCTCGGCAGCATTGACACCATTGCCCCGGCTGTTTCAAAAGGTAATGAAACTCTTCTTACATGGATAAACGACGAGATCACTTCACTTGCTGAAGAAAATTTCTTCCACAATGACTATGACGCTACGCTTGCTCCCGTTTACGGCGACGCAGTAGACAAGGAAAATCTTGTTGTTGAAGGCGGCGTTATAGAATAATAATAGTTCCGAATACAAAAAGCTCTCCGTAATAACGGAGAGCTTTTTCTTTTAATTATTCCTTAAACCTTATTTTATCGGCAGAAGCGTTGAACGCATTAAGCACTTTCGGATTGAACGTTCCGCATTCACCGTCGTTTATCATCTTTACCGCCGTTTCAAAATCAAACGCTTTTTTGTAAACTCTCGGTGAGATGAGCGCGTCGTAAACGTCCGCTATAGCTACTACCTGAGCCCATATGGAAATATCATCTCCCACCAGTCCGTCAGGATACCCCCGTCCGTCCCAGCGTTCATGGTGATGGCGCGCAATGTCATAGCTGTAATTGTATATGTCGTTGTCCATAATATCCGGTATCTGGGTCAGTATATCGCAGCCCTTTGTAGTGTGCTGCTTCATTATCTCAAATTCCTCTTTGGTAAGACGTCCCGGCTTGTTAAGGATACTGTCCGATATGGCTATCTTGCCCACATCATGAAGTATCGACGCCGTAACTATTTTTTCTATCTCATGCCTTGGAAGATAGTATTCCGGATACATTTCCGAAACTGCCGTCATAAGTATTTCGGTCAGTCCGCATATGCGCTTTACATGCTCTCCGGATTCACAGTCGCGAAATTCTATCAGCGTTGCAAGAGTTTCAACCATGGACAGATTGACCTTGTTAAGACGTTCTACCTGCTCGTTGACGATATCCTCCAGATCATTCCTGTGCCTGTAAAGTTCAATGATATTCCCTATACGGCATTTAAGGAAGTTCATCATGAACGGCTTGTTGATAACGTCCACTGCGCCGAGATTATAAGCGTCCATAAGCATTTTTTCGCTGCTTTCGGCAGTTATTATAAACACCGGTGTGTGTACTATCCTGCCGCTTTCGTTCATTTGTTTAAGAACGCCCATACCGTCCATTTCAGGCATGATAAGGTCAAGCAGAACGGCTGCAATGTTATTGTTTGTATTCAGAAGTTCAATAGCCTGTATACCGTTTTCCGCTTCCAGTATTTCATATTCGTCCCTGAAACCCTCCGCCAGAATAACTCTGTTGATCTCCATATCATCAACGATCAGAATTGCATTGTTCACAGTACAGCCTCCGTAATTTTTTATTGACAACTTTCAATACATCCTATTATCTTTTCTTCTGTGGGAATAAGCTCCATATACATAGCTTCCGCCTCTTCCGGCTTATCTGCCCGAAGAAGAGCTACGATATCGGTATATGCTTTGAAAAGAGGGGTAAGCGACAGATTGCCCGTAACGCCCTTGAGAGTATGGGTCGCCGCCAGTGCTTTTTCATAATCCTTTGCCTGAAAACATTCCAGTGCCTTTGCGTCCCTTGCCGCAGCAGGAAATTTTTTCAGCATTCTTTCATACAGTGACGCATTGTTCATAAATCTTGCAAGAGCTTCGTCTGTATTTACTCCAAGCTCCCCAAGTCCGGAAATAAGATCCATATAAGATCCCCCTTTATATAAATTGATCATTGGATATACTTTTCAAGTATCTTTGCAACTTCGTCGATATCTATAGGTTTTGAAATATGTGCATTCATGCCGCTTTCCATGCATTTTCTAACATCTTCGGCGAATGCGTCCGCCGTCATGGCAATTATCGGGATATTGTAGTCCGCACGGTCAAGAGCTCTTATCTCTTCGGCAGCTTCATAGCCTGTCATTACCGGCATACGGATATCCATAAGTATAGCGTCATAGTATCCTACGGAAGATGCTGAAAATTCAGCAACACATATCTGACCGTTCTCCGCACGATCTATTTCAAGACCCAGCTCACTTAAAAGAGCCTCTGCGATCTCCCAGTTAAGATCGTTATCCTCGGCAAGAAGTATGCGGTGACCTTTAAGATCGACCTTGCGTTCCGCAGCAGGTTCCGCCGCGCTTTCAGGAACAATGAAGCCTTTCAGCCCATAATAAAGCGTTGATTTGAACAGCGGTTTTGCAATAAATCCGTTTATGCCGGCTTCCTTGGCTTCGGTCTCTATATCGCTCCAGTCATAAGCCGAAATAAGCAGTATGGGAACATCTTCACCAACTTTTCTGCGTATTCTTTTTGCTGTTTCTATGCCGTCCATGCCGGGCAGTTTCCAGTCAAGAAGAACGACCTGATAATCATTCCCTCTGACGTGCCTGTCCTCGACCATTTTAATTGCGGATTCACCGTCCAGCGTCCATTCGGCGTCAATACCGATCTCTTCAAGGGAATTTACCGCGCTTCTGCAAAGCTGGTCGTCATCATCAACAACAAGCATTTTCCAATTGGGAAGCAGCATATCTTCCTCTCTTACAAGAGCCTTTTCAAGGTCTATAACTACGCGGAACTCGGTACCCTTGCCCTGTTCGCTTTCACATTCAATAGTTCCGCCCATGGCTTCAACTATATATTTGGTTATTGCCATGCCAAGACCGGTGCCTTCGGTTTTATGTACCCTTAGCCTGTCTTCGCGCATGAACGTCTCGAATACCTGCTTGCGGAACTCCGGAGACATTCCTATCCCGTTGTCCTTTACTTCTATGAACACCCGTACATGAGTTTCGCCCAAAGGAGACTCCTCCTCGTGCAGCGAAACGCTTATATTTCCATTTTCCGGCGTAAATTTTGTAGCGTTTGAAAGAAGATTTATAAGTATCTGATTTAACCTTACGCTGTCGCAGTAAACGTTCTCGCTTATTATGTCGCGGATAAAAACGTTAAAATTCTGATTTTTGATCTTCACCTGCGGCTGAACTATGCTCACGATACTGTCCATAACTTCGCGCAGGGATATCTGCTCCATATTGAGCGTCATCTTTCCGCTTTCTATCTTGGACATATCGAGAACATCATTTATAAGTCCGAGAAGGTGTTTGCTGGAAAGAGTTATCTTGTTCAGGCAGCTTCGCACCTGCTGCTTGTCGTCAATATTTGCCGCTGCAATTGCCGTCATTCCTACGATAGCGTTCATAGGCGTGCGGATATCGTGGCTCATATTTGACAGGAACTCGCTTTTTGCCTTGGTCGCCCTGAGGGCTTCCATTCTTGCCGCTTCCAGTTCACGCATCTGGCGGCGGCTCATATTGAAATAAATTATAAATATTATAAACAGCACAAGAAGAATAGCTCCGCAGGAAAGTATGACCATATTTGCCCAGTCCCGGTTAAGAGCGGAGACCGTTTCGTCTATCTCTCCGTAAGGCATGAAAGTGATAAGATACCATGCCGTTCCCGGCAGCGGCGTAAAATACATATGTCCTGTACTCGAAACCGTTCTGTACGGGCTGGAAAAACTGGTATTTTCCGCAATTGCGGTCTTCATTTCGCTGATATAATCTGCCGGCATCTTGCCGTCACATTCAAGCGCTTTATCCATGAACCTGTCGAAATAGTTATTATACTTCTGATCGTCTTTAAGCACGAATGAACCGTCGTTCCTGATAAGCTGTGAATACACCAGAGCGTCGTCGTTATATTCAAGAGAAAGCACCTGCTTTACAAAATCCACCGAAACGCCGACCAATATAGCTTCGGATATTCTTCCGTCAGCCATTTTATAATTTGCGGGAACGACTATAATAACTCTATACTCACCGTCTTCTGTTCTTCCTGTTGTGACCGCGCTCCTGCCGCTTTCTATCTCGCTGCGGATAAGATCCGGAAGGACAAGCGAAGCATCGGGACCATACACCGATATTATATCATCTTCACATAAAAATCCAAAAGATGTAAATTCGCTTGCTTTTGCGCTGTAAGCAAGAGTTTCGGCAGCAGTATCATAATCCGTGAATGAATCCGGCGGATCGAGAGCAACTATTTCCTCTGCGCTTGAACGTTTGAGGCTGAATATAGTTTCAAAATGAGCCGCGATACGCTTGTTCATTCCCTCCATATATATCGAACCGATATTGCCTATCATTTCGGCATTTTTACGGTTTGTTGACTGTATAAGCACCCCAAATACCACAACACAGGTAAGAATGACCACAAAAACACTTGCAGCGAGGAATTTATTTATTTTATTTTTTATCTGCATCAGAGTCCTCCGATATTATCTGCAAAGAAATGCACTATTTCGGCAAAAGCCGCATTCAGTGCGTAAATACATACATATTAATTATATAGTATTTTTGATAATGTCGCAACTTAAATATTAGACGGCTATGAAAACTTTTTGTGAATTATTGATTAATTCGCAGGTCGAATCACAGCAAGAAGTTGTTTTTAACGGTTTTCAACGTAACGATAAATGATAATTTGTGGGGAAGCCCCCACGGGCAATGTCACCCCCAAAGTAAGTTTAAATTAAACCGTTTAAATATGTAGCCCCCTCAAGGGGGGCGGTTAAGTTTGGCGTTAAGCCTTTAGTATTTCAATTTTTGACACTAAATGATATTTTAACGCACTAAACGAGAGGAAATTATAGCTGGTCCAGCGCAGCCGCGCTGGTGGGGTCAAGGGGCAAAGCCCCTTGTCGCCGTCCGCAGACGGCGAAA
>CANQZR010000021.1 GCA_947628405.1 uncultured Clostridia bacterium | reverse complement strand
TAATTTCCCGCCGCAGGGTGCACCACCATACCCTTAGGCTTATTCACCACGAGAAGATGATCGTCCGAATAGACTATTTCCAAGGGAATATTTTCAGGCGCCACATCAAGCGGCTCCGGATCAGGGATCTCCACAGTGATCCTGTCTCCGCATTTAAGCTGATAGCTCTTTCCGACAGGCTTACCGTTTACCGTTATCTTATCTTCTTTAAGAAGTTTTTGCAGCATAGAACGGGAGACTCCGCAGTCTTTTTCGGAAAGCCACTTATCTATACGAACGTTATTTTCAATATTTTCTGCGGTAAGATCAAGCCTGTTCATCATCTTGTTCCTTTTGTTCTTCATCGGCTTTTGCAAGTTTAGGTTCGGCAAACAATATAAATGCCAGCATAATAGCTGCGCCAAGAACTACGCAGATATCCGCAAAATTAAATATTGCAAAGTTAAACAGCTTTACATCAAGATAATCTATGACATATCCCATTCTTATCCTGTCTATAAGATTTCCCAATCCTCCGGATATTATCATCACCGAGCTTATCAGAAAAACCGGACGCTTGTATTTATATTTTATTGTAAATACGACAAGAAATACAAGCATTAACGACACAAACCCTATAAGAAACCATTTTTCTCCTCTGAAAGAGCTGAACGCAGCTCCGGTATTTTCCGTATATTTTAAGCCAAGTATTTCAACATCTCCAAAATGTATAAAGCCCATTTCCTTTACAGGCATAAGAACTTCAGCCGCCCAGTATTTTATTATCTGATCGGCAGCTACCAATACAATACCAAAAATTATGAGAAAAAAAACCATTTTTTACCCTACATAACCAAATCGAGGAGTTGCCTCCCCGATCCGGACATAATTTATTTTACTTCAGCAGCGCAGCGAGCGCAAAGCGTCGGATGTTCATGATCCTTTCCTACAGTTTCCGAATAAGACCAGCAGCGTTCACATTTTTCGCCCGAAGCACGTTCAACATCATATGAAACGCCTTCAAAACTGTCGCTGCCAAATTCGCCTGAACCGTCAGGAACAACTTCAACTGCGGAAACTATGAATACCTTTTCAAGTATATCCTTGAATGATAGGAAATTATCGTAATTTGTTCCTGCATGAACTATTACCTTTGCTTCAAGAGGTGCGCCGATAAATTTATCTCTTCTCTTTACTTCCAGAGCTTTTGTTACGTCAGAACGAAGTTTGTATATCGTATCCCACTTTTCGGTAAAGCCTTCGCCGACCGAAACATCTTCCTTTTCAGGCATCTGATTCATAAAAATGCTTCTTGCATCATCATCAGCCTTATGTGGGATATAATTCCATATTTCTTCAGCCGTAAAGCAAAGAACAGGAGCGATCATTCTTGAAAGCGCACTGAGTATCTTATACATAGCTGTCTGGGCAGCACGTCTGTCGACTGATTTTTCCCCTGTGCAGTAAAGTCTGTCCTTGATAATATCAAGATAGAAGTTTGACATATCTGTAATGCAGAAATTGTGGATACTGCTTACAACAATATGGAAATCAAATGCGTCGTATGCGGCTTTTACCTTGTCAATAAGAACATTCAGCTTTAGCAGCGCCCATTTGTCTATTTCATGCAGTTCATCAGCGGAAACCATATCCTTATCAGGATCAAAACCGCTGCCATTGCAGATATTTCCAAGGATAAACCTTGCAGTATTCCTGATCTTCTTATACATATCCGACAGCTGCTTGAGAATTTCCTTTGAGATCCTTATATCCGAATGATAATCCGAAGAAGCTGTCCATAGACGAAGAATATCCGCGCCGTACTGATCTGTGATCTCCTTAGGGTCAATACCGTTTCCGAGGGATTTATGCATTGTCTTGCCCTCGCCGTCAACTACCCAGCCGTGTGTGCAGACAGCTTTATATGGAGCGCGTCCCACTGTTGCGGCAGAAGTAAGGAGCGACGACTGGAACCAGCCTCTGTACTGATCCGCACCTTCAAGATACAGGTCAACAGGTGTTCCGAAGCCTTTTTCGTCCATAACAGCCGTATGCGTTACACCGCTGTCAAACCATACGTCGAAAATATCCTTTTCCTTTATGAATTCCGTACAGCCGCATTCACATTTTGTACCTGACGGAACGATATCCTTAACGTCTGTAAGATACCATGAATTAGAACCTTCTCTGCGGAACATATCCGAAACATTTTTTATCAGTTCATCTGTTACAATGGGTTTTCCGCAGTCCTTACAGTAAACCACCGGGATAGGAACTCCCCATGTTCTCTGACGGGAAATACACCAGTCGCTTCTGTCACTTACCATGCCCTTGATACGGTCATGACCCCATTCGGGTATCCACTGAACGCTGTCGATAGCTTCTATCGCCTTGTCCTTGAAATCCTTTACCGAACAGAACCACTGCTCCGTAGCACGGAACAGGACAGGCTTCTTACATCTCCAGCAATGCGGATACTGGTGAACTATTTTTTCAAGCGCAAACAGTGCACCGCTTGCTTCAAGATCAGCAGCGATCACCTTGTTGGAATTTTCTGTTGTCAGACCGGCATATTTTCCTGCTTCTTCCGTCTGTACACCCTTTGAGTCAACAGGAACTACGATACCTATTTCGGGGTATTTCTTGCAGACTTCAAAGTCATCAACGCCAAATCCGGGAGCGGTATGAACGCAGCCTGTACCGCTTTCAAGAGTAACATGGTCTCCGACAATGACCATTGAACCCCTGTCCATAAGAGGGTTTTTAGTCATTATATACTCAAGTTCTTTTCCTCTGAAAGAGCCTGTTGTTGTATAGTTTTCAATTTTAGCGGCAGCCATGGTAGGTCTTACAAGCTCCATTGCCATGACATAATTTTCGCCGTTCGCCTGAACTACCGTATACTCATAATCAGGACCAAGACAAATAGCAAGGTTTCCGGGAAGAGTCCATGTAGTAGTAGTCCAGATAACGAAAAATGTTTTGTCAAGATCAAGACCGAGTGCGGTGAATTTGCCCTTATCGTCTGTGACCTTGAATTTTACATATATAGAATGGCACGGATCGTTCTCATACTCGATCTCCGCTTCCGCAAGGGCAGTCTGGCAGTCCGGACACCAATAAACAGGCTTCAAGCCCTTATAGATGTAGCCTTTCTTGTACATTTCACCGAAGATCTCCACCTGACGGGCTTCAAAATCCGGCTTCAATGTCAGATACGGATCGTTGAAATCTCCCCATACGCCAAGACGTTTGAACTGCTGCTTCTGATTTTCCACCTGTTTAAGGGCATATTCTTTGCAATGCTTTCTAAGTTCTACCGGAGGGATAGCGCCGTTTTCAACGCCGATCTCTTTAAGCGCGCGAAGCTCTATAGGAAGACCGTGAGTATCCCAACCCGGAATATAGGGCGAACAGAAGCCGTTCATATTCTTATAACGTACAATAATATCCTTCAGGATCTTATTAAGGGACGTACCCAAATGGATATCACCGTTAGCATACGGAGGTCCGTCGTGAAGAATATACTGGGGCTTGCCCTCATTTTTTTTGATCATTGCATAATATGTTCCGTCATCATCCCAGTGTTCGATCATTGCAGGCTCTTTCTGGGTAAGATTGCCTCTCATCGAAAACTCGGTCTGGGGAAGATTTAGTGTGGAATTGTAATCCTGCGCCATTGTTAATACTCTCCTTGGATATTATTTATTATGTCCGAATTTAAGTTCGCCGAATTTACTCTCCGGCTTTGTGGTATTCGGAACAGCCGGCTCCCCGAAAGGAAGCGGAGCTTTTTCCTGTCTGTATGGATTTTCCATTATTCTTGTAGCTTCCATATTCTGTTCCGGCTGCTGTACAGGAGCTTCTTCTGCCGGCTCTTCCGGAACAGGAGCCTCGGGAACGGGAGTTTCGGAAACTTCTTCCTCATCTTCGTCCTCATAATCCGGCATAGCGGTAATAAGTTCAAGGTGCTGCTTGTACATACTGAGCAGATCAGCCTTGAAATCGGAAACTTCCTGCTGCATTTTTATGAGACAATTCTTTTCTTTCTCAAGCTGGATCCTTGTAGAACCGATTATCTCATCAGCCTGAGCATTTGCGTCGGCAAGTATCTTTTCAGCTTTTTCGTTTGCTTCTGCAATAACTGCTCTTCCCTGTTTCTGCGCGCTGAGAAGGGCGTCTTTAAGAACGTCCTCATCTTTTTTGTACTCTCTTACACTTTCAACAAGGACTTCGATCTTCTTTTCCGCCTCTTCCTTTTCTCTCTGATACTGAGCAATATCCTGTGCGATCTGACGAAGAAAATCATCTACTTCCTCGGTGTTGTAGCCGGGTCTTGCCTGTTCAAAACGCTTGTTATTGATATCCTTTACGCTTAACAATCAAATCACCTCATAAAAATTAATTATATTTTTTTAAAGTAATATGGAGCCTGTCTTTTTTGGTAGTTCCGTTGACCGAATACAGCAGATATTTTCCGAAACCTCTTACCGAAAAAATATCTCCTTCCGATAAAGTCATAGACGGAGAGCCTGCCGCAGAATACATGACCGAAACGCTGCCGCCTTTTATAAGATCAGCAGCTTTTCCTCTGCTTACGCCTGAAGCAGCACTGACAATGCAGTCCAGTCTCATTGAAGAGACCGTGCAGTTTTTCTCGATAAATGACTGTTCGGCATTTATTTCGGGATCTTCGTCCTCCGATACCTTTACGCCTACCGAACCGATCTTATCCGTTTCATAAAGAAGCGTCTGCTTTACGGTATCATACACAAAAGCCGCCGCGCTTCCTTCCGAAACAATGATATCTCCTATCATATCACGCTCGATCTGTTTGGACATGAATGACCCGAGGAAATCCCTGTGAGAGAGCTTGTCTGTATCCCTGAATTTAAAAACAAGGGCAGATATGGGAAATTTTTCTTTAACGTCATAATATTCCGGAAAGACCCCCAAGACCTTTCTGGACGCTCCGTCATAGCCTCCGAAAAATTCATATCCGCTGAAGCCGAGCTCCCTGACAGCCGAACCTGCTATCATTATCTGCCGTTCGTCCAAAAAAGCAGAAAATCTTGCTTTGTGAGTTTTTTCGCATATCCTCACCATATCCTTGATGTGGGATATAAGTACCTTATCATCATCACTGAGATCGGTAATATGTCCTTTAAAGCTGCCCATTATCAAAGATATACGCCGTTATTTTCAAGTTCGCCTACCAGATCCTCACCTACAAAGCCTACATTGTAAGGAGTGATGATAAAAGTATTGTTTGCTACTGGCTTGATATTTCCGCCGTTAGCATAAGCCACACCGCCAAGAAAGTCGATTATTCTTCTTGTAACGTCCGGCGTAGTGGATTCAAGATTGAGGACTACCGTCTTTTTGGAATTAAGATGGTCAGCTATCTGCTTGGTATCCTGAAATACCTCAGGCTTAACAAGAATCACCTGCAATTGTGCAGTAGCATGAATGTTGACTACCTTATTTCTTTTTCCTGAGTCATCATCATAGTTGTCGTTGGAATTGTCGAAGGTGTCAAGATCATTATCGTTATCATCCTCCGTATCCATTCCGAGTATTTCCTTAAGATTTCCAATAAAGCTCATTTTTCTCTTCCTCTCTTTTTACTTTCTGGATCCAAAAATAGCGGAACCTATTCTTACTATATTTGAGCCGTATTTCACGGCTAAAACATAATCTGATGACATACCCATGGAAAGTATCTCCATGGAAGCATTGCTGAATTTTTCGGATCTGATATCCGAAAAAAGCGCCTGCATTCTTTCAAAGGAGCTTTCAGACTGTCCCACGGGAGGGATCGTCATAAGTCCTTTGATCCTGATATTTTTAAGCTGAGATATCTCTGAAATAAGATCTCTGACCTCATTCTCCGGCACTCCGCTTTTTGACGCTTCACCGCCGATATTTACTTCGATCAGGATATTTTTGCACAATCCGTTTTTTTCAGCCAGCCTGTCTATTTCAGACGCAAGCCTGAAACTGTCCACCGAATGTATAAGCGAAACATTGTCAATGATATACTTTACTTTGTTTGACTGGAGATGTCCTATAAAATGCACTTCGGCATTCTGCCTGTAAAGATCCTTCTTTTCAAGATACTCCTGCACCCTGTTCTCTCCGAGAAGAGTTATGCCGTCGTCAATGACCATATTTACCCTCTGATACGGAACGGTCTTTGTGACCGCCATTATCCGCAGGTCATCACCGGAACTTCTGTACTTTGCCATTGCCTCTCCGATGTTAAAACGTATACGCTTTAAATTTTCGTAAATGTCCTCATCCACATTTACATCTCCTTTCGGAAGCTATTCAGTCTCCCAGATCGTATCGTCATCATATTCTTCGTCTGAACTGCCGGAATTATCCGCATTGTCCTCGGTTTCAGCGTCGGTTCCGGATTCCTGCTCGGTAACGCTTTCCGTATTCTCATATGACGTTCCGGACACATCGGAAACATCATCTTCCGGAGAATCGTCTTCGGGAGCAACAGTAGTTTCCTCAACATAAAGATCGGCGGATATCTCACCTTTTGTAATTATATCGTCATACATACTTACATAAGAAGTATCAGATGTTATCTTAGAAAGTATATATTCGTCACATTCATAAACAGGATCTATCTTCCTGAAAGAGATCCTTTGACCGAGAAGGATATAAACGCCCTTTTCATTGTTTTTGTCAAATCTTATTGCCTCTCTCGGGACCTTGATACCTTCATAATCGTTAAGTATTATCTCTACTCTGTCAACTCTTCTCTGAACCAGGTCAAAAGTAAGCTCGTCGCAGGAGATTATGATAATGTTTTCATCAGGATCGTCTGTTTCGATAATATCGTCGATCACAGCCGTAACTGTATCCGGAGTAGAAGCAAATTTTACCGTAACGCTGCTTCCTACCTTGAAATCAGCCGCTTTCGGATCGATCAGTCCTGCCATTTTCCATTCATAGCCATCTACCATTTTTCCGACATCATAAGCTGAACTTTCTTTCTGAGGTTCACTTATTACCTCTCTTATCTTATCAGCCGTAAGATTTCCGATATCATCAAGGGACAGGATATTTTCATATCCGTCGGTATGGCTTACAAAATATCCCGTACTGTCTGCCGTGATGACGTCTGTATAGTTCCTGCGCTGTCTTTCAAGGTCTGATATTTCGGAATTAAGACCGGATATCGCGTCATTGAAATCCGTTTCTTCATCTATAACGATATGGTAAATATCCATCAGGGTCTGAAGCTGTTTACGCTCCTTGGAAAGTGTTTCAAGGTCATTTTTTGCAATAAGTACAGCTATCGTCTGATATTCGTCATCAATAAGCGAAGAAATGAACGTCGGTTTGGCAACTTCGGTTATGCCCGGATTCTGAGCGCTTTCCAGAAGGCTTACTTCCTCTTTCAGCTGCTCTATCCTGTGGTTTACATAGATATCATTTTCACTTTTATAAACATACGCAACTACAGAACCGTTAGCTATCTTGCTGCCGTCTGCGTTAGGATAGCTAAGTACGCCGGAAGCACTTCCCCTTATAACAGATTCGTTCCTGATATACACGCCTTGGAACGATACTTTTTCAGCGGAAGAATACGTCACAGCCGTTTCCGTGACATAATTATCCTTGAACTGCATACTTATCTGGCTGAAAAAAGTTACCAGAATAAACAGTGAAAGCATGAAAACAAGTATCCTGACCGTAATAGTGTTCATCATATGTCAGTATTACTGTTCAGAATCCAGTATAGATATCGGCTTGGCGGGTATTATTGTCGAAATAGCGTGCTTGAACACAAGTTCCTGCTTTCCGTCACATTCGAGTATCACAACATAGCTGTCAAAGCCTTTTACCACACCTTTGAACTGAAAACCGTTCGTAAGTATGAATGTTGCCGGGATCTTATCCTTTCTCGCCTGATTAAGAAATACATCCTGGAGGTTCATATTTTTATTCATTTTACCACCCTTTCCATTCAGGACCGTTATTTTTCCCTTTGAAAGCAAAAAATTGCTTACATTTCATTATAACATAAAATTTTTGATTTGGCTACTATTTTTTTGCATATTTTAATAATTTCATCAAAATTATTTATTTCGTCCAAATAAATCCAGTTAATTCGTTCATCACGACGAAACCAGGTAAGCTGCCTCTTGGCATATTTTCTTGAATTTTGACGTATTTTATTAAGGCAAGTATCAATATCTGACTCTCCGGTAAAATAAGGTATAAGTTCCTTATAACCTATCGCCTGACTTAATGTTCCGGTTTTTTTGTTTTCGTAGACTTTTCTGCATTCATCTATCATGCCATTTTCTGCCATCAGTGTGACCCGTCTGTTTATCCTGTCATACAGCTTTTCTCTGTCGCGGTAATTCAGTCCTATCATACAGACGTTATAGTCTGTCTCGCCGCCCTTGCTCATCTTTCTGTATTCGCTGAACTTTAACCCTGTCAGTTCATATATCTCCAAAGCCCGTACCACTCTGACAACATTATTCGGGCTGACCCATTCCGCCGTTTCAGGATCTATCCCGGCAAGACGCCTGTGCATCTCCTCCGCGCCCGCTTTATCAGCTTCGGCATAGAGCCGTTCCCGTATACTGCCGTCAGTTTCGGCTTTTTCAAAATTTATATTATCGACCAGCGAATTGATGTAAAGACCCGTTCCGCCCACAAGTACCGGAAGTTTTCCTCTTGAAGATATTTCTTTTATCTTTTCTTTGGCAAGTACAACATAATCCGCTACGCTGAATTTTGCGTCCATTTCGATAATGCCTATAAGGTGATGAGGTATACCGCGCATTTCATCGGCAGACGGTTTGGCGGAAGTTATATCCAGTCCTTTATATATCTGCATCGAATCCGCCGAAACCACTTCTCCGCCGTATTCCTCGGCAAGAGCCGCACCAAGCGCAGTTTTTCCGGAAGCCGTAGGTCCGGTTATGACAAGCAGAGGTATCTTTTGTTCCGACACGCCGCCGCTCCTCTCTTAAAGAACTCTTCTGAACTGCTTCTCCAGTTCACGCTTTGAAAGCTTGAACATTACCGGTCTGCCGTGAGGACAGTATCTTATCCTCTCGTCGGAAAGTATTGTCCTTACTATCTCCGAAAGTTCAGCAGGAGAAGTTATATCATTTGCTTTTATAGCCGCCTTGCAGGCAAAGGTATGATACATATTGTCAAGTATTTCGGGCATAGGATCGTTCTTGCTGTCGCAGATATTTTTTGCAAGCTCTATAATAAGATCCGACGGGTCACAGCCGTCAAGAATACTTGGTATCCCTGTAACGCATACCTTGGAATTGCCCGATATCTCAAAATCAAATCCAAGCTCATGCACAAGTCCGGTGTTATTTATAAGCGCATTGAACTCGTTAAATTCAAGGAGCACCTCACACGGATCGAGCATCATCTGGCAGATCAGCTTGCTTCTGCCGGTACGGAGCTTTTCAAAAAGTATCCTTTCATGTGCAGCGTGCTTATCAACAAAGATAATATCACTGTCGATCTCGGCAATGATATAATTCTTGAATGCTTCGCCAATCACCCTGAAAAATATCTCTTCCGGAGGTTCCGGAGCAGGCGCAGCGGCTTCTTTTTTCGCAAAAGACGCTTCGGTGATATACCTGAACCCTTTATCTGCCAGAATTTCCGACGCATTTTTTCCGGCGTTATTGTCATGTTCCTCCGGAGTCGTACCGTTGAACTCATATCCTTTATCATGCCCGATATCGGTATGTTTAGCCGGAACGGCAGCCTGAACGGGCATACTTTCACTGTATGCAGGACGTATCTCGCTTACCTGCGCTGTCTGCCGTATCTTCATCTGAGTATATTCGGGCTGTTCTTCCGGCACAGGTCTTGTATAATCAGGCTTTGGCTGTCTTATGTTTATTTCGGCTGGTTCGGTATCCAGAAGTATGGCGTTCTTTACAGCAAAATATATGCTGTCGGCTATTACCCTTTCATCAGTAAATCTGACCTCTATCTTTGCAGGATGAACATTCACGTCTATAATTGACGGAGGTATCGTCATTCTAAGGACGCAGGAAGGGAATTTTCCCTCCATTATGCTGTTCATATAAGCGTGTTCAAGAGAATGTGTACACACGGGAGATCTGACATATCTGCCGTTCACGAAAAAGTGCTGCATTGAACGGTTAGGTCTGCCGAAAAGCGGTTTTACCGTAAAGCCGTCTATTTTTATCCCGTTAAGCTCATAATCAACGGGTATCATAGAAGCCGCAAACTGTTTGCCCATTACCGAATATACCGAAGAATAAAGCTCTCCGTCCCCGGGAGTAATAAACTCCTGCTTATTGTCCCTTATAAATTTAAAAGCTATTTCCGGGTGTGATACGGCTATCTTGTCAACGACAGAAGCAACGGCATTGCCTTCGGAAACGTCTTTTTTCAGGAATTTCAGCCTTGCGGGAACATTATAGAAAATATCCCTTACGATTATCGTGGTACCCTCCGGACAGCCGCTGCTCTCATATTCCGTCTGTTCTCCTCCTTCTATGGAGTAATGCGTTCCATACTGCTGATCCTTTGTTTTTGTAAGTACATCGACCTTTGCCACTGCGCAGATCGACGCCAATGCTTCTCCTCTGAAACCAAGGGTAAATATGCTTTCAAGGTCGGTCTTATCCTGTATCTTACTTGTAGCATGGCGCAAAAAAGCCGTAGGAACGTCCTCATGATCTATGCCGCAGCCGTTATCCGTCACACGGATATAGCTCACGCCTCCGTTTTTGATCTCAACGGTAATACTGCCGGCGCCGCTGTCTATAGAATTTTCAACAAGCTCTTTAACAATGGAGCTTGGTCTTTCTATTACCTCTCCGGCAGCGATAAGCTCAGCTATCTCCTTGCTGAGAACGTGTACCTTTGGCATTTTTCAGTCTCCTTTATTCAAGCATTCCGCAAAGTTCTTTAAGAAAATACTTAGCGTCCTCGTCCGTAAGTTCATCAACATTTGTCTTGCGCAGCCTTTCGATTATATTGTCATTTCCGATACTGCGGAATGATATCTGTTCGTCATTATTTTTCTTTACGGCATCTTCTTTATTGCTTTCCATTTGAGAAAGAAGCGTTCTCGCCCTTTCAAGAACTTTTTTCGGAAGTCCTGCCAGCTTGGCGACCTCTATGCCATAGCTGTCATCAACTCCGCCGCGGACTATTTTTCTCAGGAATTTTATATCTTCTCCGCGCTTCTTTACGGCAACGCTGTAATTTTTCACGCCGTCCAGTTCATTTTCCAGCTTGATAAGCTCATGATAATGCGTTGCAAACAGCGTTTTGCAGCCAAGATTTCTTGACCCAGAAATATATTCCGCCACAGCAGTCGCGATACTTATACCGTCAAAGGTGGAAGTTCCCCTTCCCACCTCGTCAAGGATCACAAGGCTCTGCTTTGTGGCATTTTTCAGTATATCAGCTACCTCGCTCATTTCCACCATGAAAGTAGACTGTCCTGCTGTAAGATCGTCGGAAGCTCCTACACGGGTAAATATCTTGTCAACGATCGTTATCCTTGCATACTTTGCCGGAACAAAGCATCCTATCTGCGCCATAAGGACAATAAGTGCGGTCTGGCGCATATAAGTGGATTTTCCGGACATATTCGGACCGGTTATTATCGCCATGCGGTTTTTGCCAAGGTCAAGATATGTATCATTCGGAACATACATCTCATCAGTAAGCATAAGCTCAACTACCGGGTGTCTGCCGTCCTTTATGTCAATTATGCCGTCAATGGAAATATCAGGTTTGACATATTCATTTTTAAGCGAAGTATACGCAAACGAGCAAAGCACATCAAGCTGAGCCACCGCCGAAGCCGTCTCCTGCGACTGTATAAGCATTGTGGCGACAAAATCCCTTACCTCGCAGAATATATCATATTCAAGAGAAAGTATCCTGTCGTTTGCTCCGAGTATTTCATACTCGGTCTTTTTTAGTTCTTCAGTTATGAATCTTTCACAGTTAGCAAGCGTCTGTTTTCTGATGTATTCGTCAGGTATCCTGTCATAATATGACTTTGTTATCTCTATGTAATATCCGAATACCCGGTTGTATCCGAGCTTCAAATTCTTTATGCCTGTACGCTCTCTTTCGCGCTGTTCGATCTCGTCTATCACGTTTTTGCCGTTCTTGATAATATTTCTAAGACGATCCAGCTCCTCGTTGAAGCCGTCCTTTATAACGCCGCCTTCCCGGGCAGTCTGGGGAGGTTCATCAACTATAGCGTTTTCAACAAGCCCTGATATTTCCTCAAGAGTGTGTATTTTTTCGTTAAGTTCATGCAGCAGTTTACAGGAAAAATTATCCAGCAGTTCTTTTATTGCCGGAAGCCTGAGAGCGGTCAGAGATAACGCTTTAAGATCCCTCGGAGAAGCATTTTTATACATTACTCTTGTCATAAGGCGCTCTATGTCATAAACGTCGGACAATTCCTCTTCCAGTTCTTCCCTGAGGACCGATTTGCCGCAAAGCTCCTCGACCGCGTCAAGACGGTTTATTATCATTGCCGGTTTTATAAGGGGCTGTTCGATATATGATTTCAGGAGCCGTTTGCCCATGGAAGTCCTTGTATGATCCAGCACCCACATAAGACTTCCCTTTTTTTCTTTTCCGCGCATGGTCTCCGTAAGTTCAAGATTTCTTCTTGCCGTCAGGTCAAGACCCATGAAATAGCTGTCGTCATACCTTTTTATTTCGGTAAATCTTCCTACAAGCACTTTCTGCGTATCACTGATATATCCGAAAAGTCCGCATACACACGCAGCTTCGGAAGTTCCCTCATTCAAGCCGATATCACAGATATCGGAAATACCGAATTGTTTAAGGATAACGTCGGCGTTCTCTGAAACGTCAAAAGCGCTTTCTTCAAGCAGCTGAACGGAATATTCCGTTTTTTCCCGGATAAATCCCATTACCTGCTTGCGGTCAAGAAAATCCGGATTGAATACCAATTCCGCCGGTTCAAATCTTGAAAGTTCGTCAATGACGGAAGCCTCCAGTTCTTTGCCGGATTTCAGGAAAAGATGCACCGCGCCTGTGGAGATATCGGCAAAACATACCGCACATTCTTTTTCTGTGGAATATACGCCGCAAATGTAATTATTCTTTGATTCGTCAAGATAACTGCTTTCCGTAAGCGTTCCGGGAGTCACTATGCGTATAACGTCTCTTTCCACGATATTTCCCTTTGCTTCTTTAGGATCGGTGAGCTGTTCGCAGATAGCAACTTTATGACCGTTTTCAATAAGCTGTTTTATATACTGATCGCAGGCATGGTACGGCACTCCGCACATTGGAGCGCGTTCTTCAAGACCGCAGTCACGGCCTGTCAGAGTAAGTCCGAGCTCTCTCGATACCATTACCGCATCGTCAAAGAACATTTCATAGAAATCACCAAGGCGGAAAAACAGTATGTGATTCTGATACTTATTCTTTACGGCAAAATACTGCTTCATCATCGGGGAAAGGCGTTCAAAATCTATCTGCATAGCCATAATATACCGCATTTGACCCGCCGTTTGCACGGCAGGTCATCGTTCTCCTCTCATTCAGAATAAAGGCTCATATCAGTGACAGCCGCCGCATGTAGCGCAGCTTCCGCTGCAGCTGCTCTGTTCGGTCGGACAGGTCATAGGATCCTCACCGTTAGCAGATCCGGTTATGACCATATTTATCTGACTGAGCATATGATCCATGGCATTTTTTGCTTCATTGTAAGCAGCCATGTTTTCGTTCGCCATAATGGTGCCGTAAAGCGACTTGATCTCATCATCAAGCGCAGTGAGCCTTTCGGCGCTGCGGTCGTCCTTGGACATTTCCATATTCAGCTCTACGCGTTTTGTCTGAAATTCATTGATGAGCTGCTGAAGGCTCTCGTCCTTATCGTTGGCTTCCTTTGCCCTGCAATAAGCGGCATATCTTTCATCAGCCTGAATAAGCTGTCCCAGTTCTCTTGCTTTGTCGATAACGTTCATATCAATATCTCCTTAAAAATTATTATCATATTATTTCACCCTGTAAAGCCCAGTTGAATGACTTGGTGATCCTTACTTTTCTTACCGTTCCCATAACGGAAGCGTCCGCTTCAGCCCTGACGATTATAAATTCATCGCTTTTGCCGGAGAATATCCCGTCTCCGTCGTCCGAATCGAACAGCACCGTCAGGGTCCGCCCGACGAAACGCTTAAAATTCTCGGAAGAGATCTCTCTCTGTACTTCAAGCAGCTCTTTCATACGGGCTTTCTTTTCCTCATCGGAAGTAAGATCGTCCATTGCGGCAGCCTTGGTGCCGGTCCTTTTGGAATATATAAACGAGAAAATATTGTCATACTTTACCTGTTTTACGATCTTCATAGTGTCCGCAAAATCTTCAGCCGTTTCGTTCGGGAATCCGATTATGATATCGGTGCTGAAAGAAAAATCCGGTATCCTGCTTCTGGCGTAATTTACTGTTTCCATATATTTTTCCGCAGTATATTTGCGGTTCATTGCCGCAAGTATCCTGTCGCTTCCGGACTGTAACGGCAGATGCAGATGCTTGCATATCTTGCCGCAGTCGATTATAGTGTCTATAAGCTCCTTTGTGGCGTCTTTAGGGTGGGACGACATGAACCGCACCCTGAAATCGCCGTCTATATCGTTTATCCTGCGCAGAAGCTCCGAAAAGTTTATCTTTTCGTCGAGTGTATTTCCGTAAGAGTTGACGTTCTGTCCGAGTAGCATTATCTCCTTGCAGCCCGAATCCGCCAGTTCCTTTACTTCGGCAATAACGGCCTCCGGCCGGCGGCTGCGTTCTCTTCCCCTGACGTAAGGCACTATGCAGTATGAACAAAAGTTGTTGCAGCCGTACATTATCGGAACGCTTGCATTCAACCTGTCCGTTCTGACCGGGCGGATATCCTCTGGGAACTCGGTGCTGTACTCGCCGATATCCACCGCCTGTTTTCTTTCGGTAAGGACTTTATAAAGAAGTTCGGGAAGTTTTTCCAGCGCAAATGTTCCGAAAACGATATCTACATAAGGATAGCTTTTCTTTATTTTTTCTACCGTCTTTTCCTGCTGAGCCATACAGCCGCATAGCCCTATGACAAGCTCCGGCTTTTTCTTTTTCAGGTTTTTAAGATTTCCCACAAGGCTGTAGACTTTCAGCTCCGCGCCCTCTCTTACGGCGCAGGTGTTGTATATTATCAGATCGGCGGCAGTTATATCCTCAGTAACACCGTATCCGATATCGCACAGCAGACCAAGTATCTTCTCGCCGTCGCTGACGTTCTGGCGGCAGCCGAAGCTGTGGAGAAAGCAAAGCGGTGTTTTTCCGCCGTTTGTGATAAGTTTTCTGACTGTTTCTTTATTATCCGTCAATTGATATTCTCCTTTAAAATACCATATAAAGGCAATTCCTGACGACTTGTTTACAGGATCACCACACATATAATATTATACCACTTTTCAAATCAGATTGCAACCATTTCAGAACACTTTTTCCGCGCCGGAAAACAAGCTCTTTACTTCCGTGGGAACATTGTATCCGTACTCCTCGTACAGGGCATACTGCCTGTCCTCCCATTCAAAAAAGCTCACGGATGTCGTCGTTTCATCTATGATGTCATATTTTTCGCCGTAAGCATATTCTGCCTCATAGGGAGCATTTTCATAGGGGAAAAGTTCTATCCTGATATCCGTCTGCGGATCTCCGAGATCAAATGTCAGGACTTCTTCGGCGTGGGACATATATCCGTAATCTTCCTCATTTTCTTCTATCTCGTCACAGGAAAACAGCGCCGTAAAATAATATCCCTGCGGATCTTTATACAGATGTATATTTTCCAATCCGTAACCGCTTTCGGGGGAAATACCGCTAATTTCAAAAGTTTCCCCCACACGCTCTGCGGAGATCTGCTCCCCGTAAGCAGACATCTTATACGGGCGGTTTACCATCGCCGTTATCCCTTTAACGGCAAAATATATCAAAAAGAACAGCGCGACCGACAGCAGCGTATAAGTTATGCTCTGCCGCTTGGTATACTGAACTCTCTTTACCTGAGCGTCAGAGCCTGCGTTTTCCTCGGCAGTTTCGTTTATATCGGTAATATTTTCTTCCATGATCTGTAAATTGCTCCTTTCCTGCCAAAAGAACAGAACGTTCTTTCATATGTTCAAAATGCCCCTTTTGAGCCGCTATATTTATAGAATATCACGAAAATAAAATTTGGTCAAGTTTTTAATGATTTTTTTCCGAAAATATGTTATAATGTTTTTTACAGCAGCTTTGTCAGAATTTATCGTCTGACGTCTTATAATACTAATTTTTGGAAGGAGCAGTATTTTCTGCGGAAAATACATCTTGGATATGAAATACCTTGTGAACTGGGGAGGCGGAAGCGGCGTATTTGCCGTTCCGGATGCTGCCGCAGACTGCCTTAAGCTGGCAGGCGGCAAAGCGGTGAAAGTTCTCCTTTACATACTTAAAAATAAAATATCGGATATCGACCTGTCCGAAGTGGGAAAAGCCGTTGGCGTTACCGAAGAGGACGTTGAAGACGCTCTTTCCTACTGGCAGCAGGTAGGCGTTTTATACGCCGACGGAAGTGTTCCTGCGAAGATAAGCTCGGAAGAACCTGTAAAGTCTAAAACCGTTACAGAAGAAAAGGACGATATTTCCGCCGAAAGCGAACACAAACGCGCGGCAAAAATGTTTTCGCCGGAAGAAATAGCCGAACGTGTAAAAAATTCCGACGATATAAAATTCCTTTTCCGTTCTGCGGAAGCATCATTAGGAAGACTGCTGAATTACACCGAACAGCGCACATTGATCTGGCTAAGGGACTATTACGGTATCGCGCCTGATATACTTCTGATGATAATAGATTTTTCCCGTCAGATCAACAAGGCAAGCATAGGATATATCGAAAAAACTGCCGTATCATGGCATGAAAAAGGCATAACTACGCATAAACAGGCTTCCGATGAGATCATAGCGCTGCAGAAATATTTCTCACTGGAGGGTCAGGTATCCGCCAAGCTCGGACTTGACCGCACACTTACTCCGACAGAAAAGAAATTCATCAAAGAATGGGCTGAAAAAGGCATTTCTATCGAACTTATAGTATATTCCTACGAAAGGACCATAGACAATATAGGAAAAGTAAAATTCAGCTACATGAATAAAATACTTTCATCATGGCACGAAAAAGGCATTAATACCGTTTTAAAGGCTAAAGAAAGCGATACGGCAAGAAGCCGCGATAATTCGGGATCTAAAACCGCTTCCGGAAATAAAGACGAACATTCATACGATCTTGACCTTCTTGTGGAACACGCCATGAACAACACACCGAAAATAAAGAGATCATAAAATTTCAAAAGGAGAAAAGCATATGGCTTATGAAAAGCGTCTGTATGAACAGGCGGACGATATCATACATCAAAGGCGGCAGCGCGCTGAAAGCGAGCTTAATGCAAGGACTGAAGAAGCAGAACGTACCATTCCCGAAATTTCCGAAATAAAGGCTCAGCTTTCACGGACAAGCATTGAACTTTCAAAACTTATTATAAAAAAAGACAAAAATTTTCATGCCAATTTTGAAAAGATCAGGGATCAGAACCTGCAAGGACAGCAGATGATAAAAAAACTGCTTAAAGAAAAAGGATTTCCTGAAAATTATCTTGAACCGGTATATTACTGTGAAATATGCCGCGACCAAGGATATAGCGGCGGCAAACGCTGTCAGTGTTTTTACAAGCTGCTTAATAAACTTGCGGTGGACGCTCTTAATTCCGGTTCAAATATGCCTGAATGTGACTTTGAACATTTTTCTCTTTCCTATTACGACGGAAAGACGGACAACGGCATTGACTGCCGCCGCAAAATGGAGGAAAACCTGAATTTCTGCAAGGACTATGCGGCGTCCTTTTCGCTAAGATCTCCGAGCCTGCTTATGATAGGAAAGACCGGTCTCGGCAAGACGCACCTTTCCCTCTCCATAGCAAAATATGTGGCAAATCAAGGATATACCGTTGCTTACGGTTCGCTTTTAAATTACCTTAGAGCAATTGAAAAAGAACATTTCGGACGTTCCGACATATCCGAAAGCGATACTATGCAGACGCTTACCGAAGCCGACCTGCTCATTCTTGACGATCTCGGTTCAGAATTTCGTACATCTTTTTATGAATCTGCGCTTTACAATATCATCAATTCACGCATCAACATGGGGCTGCCCACAATAATCAGCACTAACCTTTCGGCAAACGAATTGCAGAACAATTACAACGACCGCATAATTTCCCGTATCTTCGGGGTATTTAAAACTCTGGTATTTGTAGGGAACGATATCAGGGCATTAAAGCGTCTTAACGGCGAATAATTCATAAAAGCATTGATTTATTTTTAAAAATATTGTATAATGGTATTATCAATATTACCGCAGGAGGTTTTTTCATTGGATACAAATATTCTTCTCGAAAGCGGCACAAATGAACTTGAAATTCTGGAATTTCAAGTCGGTGACAACAACTTCGGAATAAATATCTCCAAAGTCGTTGAAATAATGATAAATCAGGAGGTCACTCCCGTTCCCAATTCTCCGGAGGCGGTGGAGGGCGTGTTTATTCCCCGTGATAAACTTATATCCGTAATAGATCTGCACAAGGTACTTAACGTTCAGCACGAAAAAACCGGAAAAGAAATTTTCATTATATGCGAATTCAATAAAATGAATGTTGCATTCCATGTAACAAGAGTAAAAGGCATACAGCGCGTTTCATGGTCTGAGATAGCCGATCCTCCTGCTATTACAGACAGTTCGTCAATGGACGCTATCGGGCTTGCCACAGGCGTTGCAAAAATTGACGGCAGGATCATAATAATACTTGATTTTGAAAAGATAGTTTCCGCCCTGAACAGGAACGCAGGACTTGATCTTGACGGCTTGGACAAAGCTATGAAGCCCTCCGAAGAAGTGGGAAACAAGCGCATAGTCGTAGCGGACGATTCAAAATTCCTGAACAAACTTATAACAGATTCCCTCAACAATATAGGATACCATAATATCTCTTCATTCAGCAACGGTCAGGACGCATGGGAATATATATCAAAGTTCAGGGATCAGGAGGGCGATATAACTTCCCACATAGCCTGCGTTATAAGCGATATAGAAATGCCTAAAATGGACGGTCACCACCTTACAAAACTTATAAAAGACGACAGTATCCTCTGCAAGATACCGGTCATTCTGTTCTCGTCGCTTATAAACGAACAGATGATAGAAAAAGGAAAAGCCGTCGGCGCAGACGCCCAGTTCTCCAAGCCGCAGATAGCAGAGCTTATAAATCATCTGACAAAACTGCTTTCATAATTACCCGGTCCGACTTATATCAGCAAAACCATTTATGTTATAATGTAAAATATGCTTGTCCCCCGATATATCACGGGGGACATTTTTATTTATTCCGACGATTTTTCACGTTGTCCCATAACCGACATTTTTTTATTTTCGTACACGGTATAATAAAACTGTGGACAACATAAAAAATTTATTCCGAACGGCGGTATCATATGTACATATATGTCGACATTCTTATAATAACGAGCATCTACGCTAATTTTTTTCTGCTGAAAACCACCGCCAGACTTATACATTTTCCTCTGCGGAACGGAAAATGTATTCTTGCTGCGATATTGGGAAGTTTTTTTTCTCTTGTTATACTTCTTCCGGAACTGAATACTCTGCTTCTGCTGATGATCCGTATACTTTCCGCTGCTCTGATGATAATCACGGCATTCAGGGGGAGATCTCCAAAAGAGCTTTACAGGACCGGACTGATATTCTTTTTTGTAAGCTTTATTTTCGCCGGGATAGAATACGGCATATCCGTTCTTTTCGGCGGAAAGAACATGATCTGGCATAATTCCGTTCTTTATGTGAATATCTCAATGCTGACGCTGGTAATATCTACAATAATATCATATGCGGCAATTTCGTTTTTCAGATATTATATAGACGGCGGCAATTCAGCCGATGAAAAATACACCGTGACCGTCACCCGTAACGGAAGGACAGTTTCGTTTGCGGCTGTAGGCGATACGGGAAACAATCTTACCGACGCTTTTACCGGCAGACCGGTCATAGTGTGCGGAAAAAATTATCTTTCGGAAATTTTTGAACCGCATGAACTGGAGGAAGTCCTTGCGGCTGAAAAAAACGTCAGCGGCTGGAGGCTGATACCGTTTTCAACGATCTCCTCGGGAGGAATGCTGCCGGTATTCAAGCCGTCGGCTGTAATTATCCGAAGCCGTGAAAAAAATATCCGCAGATCCGCCGACGTTTATATCGGCGTCGTGAACAAAGACATGGAATATGCAGTATTCAACCCCAAAATTCTATAAACAGCAAAACCGAAAGGACTGGTAGTAAAATGAATATTTCAGATCGGCTGAAAAAATGGATAAAAAGGCTCTTGTTCCGACGACAGCACGGCGTCTTTTACATAAACGGTCCTGAAACTCTTCCCGCTCCCCTTTCAAAGGCTCAGGAAGAGGAAACGTTCCTCATGCTTGAAACAGATGAGGAGCAGGCAAGGCAGATACTCATTACTCATAATCTTCGTCTGGTAGTTTATATTGCCAAAAAATTCGAGTCAACGGGTATAGGGATCGAAGATCTGGTATCTATAGGCACAATAGGACTTATCAAAGCGGTAAAAACATTCTGCCCGAGCAAGAATATAAAACTCGCCACATACGCGTCTCGCTGCATAGAAAACGAGATACTTATGTTCCTGCGGAAAACAAGTCAGTACAAAAATGAAGTTTCCATTGACGAGCCTCTTAATATCGACTGGGACGGCAATGAACTTCTCCTTTCCGACATTCTCGGAACGGACGAGGACACTGTCAACGGCGGAATAGAAAACGAAGCGGAAAAGAATATTCTTCTTGAAGCGGTAGAACGTCTCCCCGATCGGGAAAAGTGCATAATGCAAATGCGTTTCGGGCTTATCGACGGAAAGGAAAAGACCCAGAAAGAAGTAGCTGATATAATAGGTATCTCACAGTCGTACATCTCCCGTCTGGAAAAGCGTATCATAAAAAAGCTGCGGCGTGAACTGGAAAAGGTCATAATGTAATTTCCAATTATTGTTTGTTATCTGCTATGAATATTAAAATCGGCTCCTGACAATAATCTTAACAGAAATTATTGTCGGGAGCCGATATTTATGTATTATAATAAAGTCGATATCAGCGGCGTGGATACTTCCAAGCTGACGGTACTTAAAGAATCCGAAAAAATGGAGCTTCTGAAGCTATGTAAACAGGGGGACAAGCGCGCACGTCAAAAACTTATCAACGGCAATCTCCGTCTTGTTCTCAGCGTTATACAAAAATTCATAGGCAGGGGCGAAAATGCCGACGATCTTTTTCAGGTGGGCTGTATCGGACTTATGAAAGCGATAGATAATTTCAACACCGATCTTGACGTGCGGTTTTCCACATATGCCGTTCCCATGATATGCGGAGAAGTGCGCCGATATATGCGTGACAACAATCCTATCCGCGTGAGCCGTTCCCTGCGTGATCTTGCGTACAAGGCAATGCAGGCAAAAGAACAGCTTACCGCCGAAAAGCAGAAAGAACCCACCGTAAAGGAAATTTCCGACATGATAGGCGTTAAACAGTCTGACGTGGTACTTGCCCTTGAAAGCATAACCGACCCTATCTCGCTTTACGAACCGGTCTATTCGGACGCAGGAGATACGCTCTACGTTCTCGATCAGGTGGGAGACAAAAACGACGATACCAACTGGCTTGATGAAATTTCCCTTAAAGAGGCGATAAATATGCTTCAGCCGAGAGAAAAGAACATTCTCTATCTGCGGTTTTTTCTTGGGAAAACGCAAGTCGAAGTCGCCAACGAGATAGGCATTTCACAAGCGCAGGTGTCACGCCTTGAAAAAAACACTCTTTGCAAAATAAAAGGGCAAATTTAATTTTTTAATTCAAGCCGCATTTCGGTGTTGCCGCGCTCGATAAAGCCTTTTTTCAGATAAACAGGCTTGCCCATAGTCGTTGCTGAAAGGTCAATACAGGTTATCCCCTCGGAACGGGCGTCGGAAATAAGCCTGTCAAGAAGCATTGAGGCTATCCCCTGTCTGCGGTGTCCCTCGGCGGTGTAAACGTTCATCAGGTAACAGGTCTTGCCGTTAAGGAAGTGAACGCTTGCAGGTTTTTCGAGCCGAACCATAAAAACGGTGGCGACCACTTCACCATTTGATTCCGCAAGATAAGCGGTAAAATCCTTTCCGATATGCTCACGGAAAAATTCCGGAAGCTGTTTTGAAAGGCACTCTTTCTGAAATTCCGTAAGTCCGCCCTCAGCGTCGCTCTGGTATAGGAAACGGAATTTTACAAGTATATCTATATCCGACAGCTTCGCCGTGCGGACGGTAATATTTTCGTTCATAACAAACCCTCGCTTCAATAATTGACAAGAGATTATTATAATACAAAAATTTCCGCTATTCAACAATATTTTCTGAATTTTTCGTAAACCGATGTTTTGCTCTTGCTTTATTTGCCGAAAAATGTTATAATTGACCTATAATCTTTTAAAAGGCTGTGATATTTTGAAAAGGGTCGTTGATATTTTTCTTCGGGCGCTGCTGACAGGCTTTGCCATAGGCATAGGCGGAATAGTTTATCTTTCCTGCGATAACAAGTACATAGGCGCGTTCCTGTTCGGAACGGGGCTGTTCGTAATACTTTCTTTCGGCTTCAATCTTTTTACCGGAAAAGTCGGCTACGCCGTGGAAAACAAGCCGTCGTACATAATCGACCTGCTTATTATCTGGCCGGGAAATCTTGCCGGAACAATGGCGACCGGCGGACTTATCCTCTGCACAAGAGTTTCCGTAATAAGCGAAAAAGCCGCAGGTCTTTGCGAAACAAAACTTGCGGACAACTTACTCAGCATACTGATACTTTCGTTTTTCTGCGGAATGTTGATGTTCATTGCCGCTGACGGCTTCAAAAAAATAGAAAACCCTATGGGAAAAATGTTTGCGGTATTCCTGCCGGTAATGGTGTTTATCCTCAGCGGATTTGAACACTGTGTGGCGAATATGTTCTACTTCACCGCCGCAAAAATGTGGTCGGCAAAGGCGTTCGGCTACCTGATAGTTATGTCTCTCGGAAATGCGATAGGCGGAATGTTCATTCCGTTTGTAAGAAAATGGTTTACCGAATAAAATAATAAACACAAAACAGCGGACGGGAAGATATCCCGTCCGCTGATATTTTTTATATTGTTATATAACGCAAATTATGCTTTCTTTGCGCCCTCCCAGTCCTTGAGGAAACGTGCGATACCCGCGTCCGTAAGAGGATGATTTATCATCTGACGGAGAACGTTCATAGGAACGGTAGCGATATCGCAGCCAAGGCGAGCGGCAGCGGTAACATGGATAGGATTCCTGATAGAAGCGGCAATTATTTCCGTTTTTATTCCCTGAACGCTGAAAATATCAACTATTTCGGAAATAAGGGACATTCCCTCCATACCGATATCATCAAGTCTGCCAAGGAACGGTGAAACATAAGTAGCTCCGGCGTTTGCCGCAAGCAGAGCCTGTGCAGCGGAGAAAACAAGAGTTACATTTGTCTTTATTCCCATAGCGGTAAGTTTTTTGCAGGCTTTAAGACCCTCTGCGCACATAGGGAGCTTGATAACGATATTTTCATGTATCTTGGCAAGCGGAATAGCTTCTTCGACCATTTTATCGGCTTCAAGAGAAATAACTTCCGCAGAGATAGGTCCGTCGACGATCTCTGTTATTTCCTTGACTACTTCTTCAAAAACACGTCCTTCTTTTGCAATAAGGGAAGGATTTGTAGTAACGCCGCAGATAACGCCCCAGTCGTTGGCTTCTCTGATGTCGTTTACATTAGCGGTATCAATAAAAAGTTTCATTGGAATCATGTCCTTTCGTAAAATTTATTAAAATTATTTTACCATATTTTTTAGTAAATTGCAATAGCTTTATTGAAAAATCCTACAAAAAATGCGCTCCGTAAATTTCGGAGCGCATTTTGAATTTCAGTTTCCCCTGCCTGCGATCATAAAGCTGTTGAACAGATCGTTGTACCTGATATTGCCTTTTTCGGGAATTTTTACATATCCCACACACATTGAAACCGGAATATCGTTCTCCCCCGACCTGACAGTTTTTTCGTTGGAAACAAGAATTTTTTCTGCGATCTCTTCTGCGTTTGAAATATCGTCAAGGTTTGTTATCAGCACAAACTCGTCTCCGCCTATCCGCATAAGGAACATATCATCTCCGGCTGCTTCGTCGATCCTGCGGAGACATTCGGCGATCGCCATATCTCCGGCAGGATATCCGAAAGTATCGTTGATGTACATAAGGTGCACCATATCAAAGCATACCGCGAACTTTCCTCTGCGTTCCAGAATAAGATCGTAAAGGTCTGTCTGATCGAAAAATTTTTT
>CANQZR010000020.1 GCA_947628405.1 uncultured Clostridia bacterium | reverse complement strand
TTCACCCCTTTGCAGAGCGCTTTAAAAAGGGGAATTTCGCCGTTCTGCGAAAAACGACCTGCGGTCGTCTGGGCGACGGGGGCGCAAACAAATGCGAAGCATTTGTTTTTCCCTTAGACCCTGCGAGCTGGGCTCAGCTCGACCAGCTATTGTTTATCATGTTTGGTGCGTTAAATTATAAATATCTCAACTCTTAACTCTTAACACTCCACACTCAATGATAATTTTGCGCGGAGCGCAAAATTATCATTTATCCGTTTTCAATCCTCAATAATATTCGTCTGTACAAACTCTTTAAGACTGCGAAGCTCGTTTGCAAGCGCGGAATTTATCAGCTTTGATTCCGCTGCAAGCATTTCACCTTGTGGGTTTCCGTCGGTGTCCTTTTCGTCTGAATAATGTTTGTTCAGACGTTTTATTCTGTCGTCGATCTCTTTTATTATAATTTTTCCTGCATTCATTTTCGCTTCTCCTTTTTATTTTTTATACGGAAATATATTTATTGTTTCCGGTAAAAATAAAAATTTTCATGGATATGTGCAGAAAAATAATGTAAAAATTTTTTATGAGGTCTCTTATGAAATGTCTTGATTCTTTCAAATTGAAAATTATAGCGGCGGTCTTAATGCTGCTTGACCATTCATGGGTAACTCTTTTTCCCGATCAGGAATGGCTCACGTCGGTGGGAAGAATAGCTTTTCCAATATTTGCGTTCCAGACGGTGGAAGGCTTTTTCCATACCCACGACAAGAAAAATTATCTGAAAAGAATGTTTATTTTTGCACTGATATCGGAAATACCGTTCAACCTTATGAACGGTGGGATAATTTATCCGTTTCACCAGAACGTTATGTTCACATTCTGCCTTGGAATAATTATGATGATGCTGCTTGAAAAGGCAAAAGAAAAAAACCGGATAGTTTTTGTCATCGCTGTGATGATAACTATTCCGGTAAGTTTTCTTCTGGGATTTTTAACATTTGTGGACTATTTCGGATATGGATTATGGACGGTGCTGATATTCTATATTTTCCGCAATTTAAAATACGGCTGGATAGCCGAACTTGTGGGGATAGTTTATATCAACTGGTTCATGATCGGCGGTCTGGTTTTCAATGTTCCCATATACGGACATATATTAGAGATCCCCGAACAGGGGATCGCAGTGCTTGCGCTTATTCCCATATGGCTTTACAACGGAAAGGAAGGTCCTTCCGGAAAAGCCGCAAAATATTTTTTCTATATTTTTTATCCGGCGCATATGCTTGTTCTTGCCTGCGCAAATATGATAATGTATTCATAAGCGGTCTATATGTGCCGCTTAACGCTTTTACGGTATTCAGCGGGAGAACTTCCCTCATATCTGCGGAATACGGTGCTGAAATATCCGGCGTCTGAAAATCCCGTCTGCGAACCTATTTCCGATATAGGCACATCGGTTTCGGACAGCAGCCGCTTTGCTTCCTGAAGCCTTCTGCGGGTAAGATATTCCATAGGACGGACGTTCATTGTCTCCTTGAATATCCTGCAAAGATGCTGAGGCGAAACGCCCACTTTTTCCGCAAGTATTGTCATGGGGAAATCATTGCGGAAATTATCGTCTATATAATTAAGCACCGGCATTAAAATAATGCTTCTGTCATTTCCGCCGGAAACATTTTTATCCCGTGCAAGACGGTAAAATTCCATTATATATTGATAAATAAGTCCGGAACAGGTGTAGTCTCCGTACACTTTGTCATTTTTCTGTGCTATGAACATTTTGTTGTACAGCCTTTGCAGCGGACTGTTATCGTCCAGTTTTCTGACGATAGGTCTGGTCATATTCAGTTCACTCAGGATATGGCTGCACGCATAGCCGTCAAAAGCCGTCCAGCGAACGTCCCAGCTTTCTGTTACAGGATAATATTCATGCGGATATCCTGCCGGCAGGAAAAAATAGCTGTCCTCCGGAACGTTCAGCGCCTGATTATCGAATTTAAGGCAGCCGGATCCTTTTGCACTGTACAGTATCTGCGCCCATTGATAACCCTCAGGACGCTTTACATGGTACTGATATTCACTTCCCCCTATACCGGAAAGATAAACTGGCATATTTCTCACCTGTGCTCCGTATGGGTATATATTCTGATTTACTGCCATTGCACATCACCCTGAATAATTTTAGAAAGAATAATTTCAAAGATCATGCTCCCTAAGGATCATGGTCTTATTTAATACCTTTATCCGGCAGATATGCTTTCGGGAGTATCTGCCGGATAAAAACACGGGAAGAAAACCTATGTATCATTTCAGCCTATTGCTTCAAGCTCGGCATTTATTTCGTCAACGTATACCTTTGCAACATCTCTTGATCCTTCTTTGCCCTGAGCGTAGGAATCACCGCTGAAAGGTTTATACATAACATAGTCGTTTACCGCGCTGACATAATCATCTGAAATTCCGTATCCAAGATCGTAGAAAGGATATTCCTTTGCTGCGCCGATACAGCTGTAATACTGTTCAAGAAGCTGATCCGTCCAGCCGTAATCGTCCTTTCTCTTTCTGTCGCTGATAGCTTTTGCGTCCTCGTCAAGAGAAGCGGCAATGCAGCATTCCGCATATTTTATTGCGCCCTCCGGATTTTCAGCGCCTTTGCAGAGGAGAAAACCGTCCGGAATGATCGAATATGCCTGTTCAAAATCCGGACTGCATGGAACGGGTACCATTTCAGCATCCTCTGCGGCTATTTTTGTGGACCAGAGTTCCGGAGCAGATTCGAGCGTCCATGCTCCGCAGAAATAAAAGAGCTGATTTCCCTCACCCATCATGTAAGCCTGTTCGGACCAGTTGAAAAGGGATTTATCAAGGAAAAGTCCGTTGGCATATAATTCTTCCGCAAACTGCATTTCCTTGTCAAGAGCGGGATTATCAAGGTCAAGCTCAAGCTTTCCGTTTGTGAGCTTCAGCGTTGAAGCGCCTGCGGAAGTTCCTATGGCTTTCTGATAATAATATCCGTCAAGACCGTATCTTCCGCTGTCGGGATCAACAAAATCCAGCATCATTCCTTTGAATGAATCCCAGTTCCATTCGCCTTTCTGATAAAGTTCCCAAGGATCGTCATAACCGTTTTCTTCAATGGTCTTGCGACTGTAGATAACGACTGCTTCCGGAGAAACACCGGTGCATATTTCGTAATGCTTTCCGCCGAAGTTGAAAAGCTCCATATATTCGGCTGTGTTTTTCCAGATATCGCTGTTCAGATCTATATAATCGTCTGTCGGGACAAACATTCCCGAAACTATACCCTTTGGCAGCGCAGAAGTCTCAAAGGGGAAAATATCTATGCCGTCTCCGCCGAGAACGCTTGTAGAAAGGTCGTTCCAGCGGTTGTCCCATGTGGTGGGGTAATATTGTATATTTCCGCCGTATTTTGATTCAAACATCTCCAGAGCAACGGACTTAGATCCTCCTCTTGTGTCAGGGTTGAGGTCATAATGGGCAAGCCACTTTACCGTTTTATTTTCCAGTTCGGTATCTTCAAGCATAGAGTCGGCGGCTTCATTTACAGCCTGCTGTTCTTCTTCGTTCAGCTTTTCGGTGTTTATGGAGACAGTGGCTCCGGTGCTTTCGGCTGCGGCTGTTGTATTTTCCTGTTCTCCGTCAGAACTGCATCCTACAGACGCGGAAGAAATGACAATAGCCGATGTAAGGGCGATCGCCCTTTTTAATTTGATATTGTTCATTATCCTATGTTCCTTTCCGATAAAAATGTTTTTGGAATACCGCATATCTGCCGACAGATGTTATCTGCGAAAAAAAATCAAAATAATTTTATTATGTCAGGTTAAATTATTCAAATTATTTCCGCATTTGTTGATTTCAGTATAACGCAGCGGCAGAACATAGTCAAGAGGAAATTTTGAACTGAATTTAGTTTTTTGAACATAAATAATTTTGCAGAACGGCTTGAACGATTGAAATTTGTTTTTTGAATTATATTTTTTTACAATGTTCAAAAATTAAAACTATGTTCGTAATTTAATATTGACCGGATACGGCGTTGGTGGTAAAATTATATTAAAATATTCAATCCGGAAAGGAATGTTTTTATGAAAAAAACTATTGCTGCAATTGCTGCCGCGTCTGTTCTGCTGACGGCAGGATGTTCCGCAGGAAGCGAGACGCTCCCCACGGAAACGGAATCCAACACGGCTGCCGATATGTCCGAAAATACTGCGGCGGTTACCGAACATGAACCTATAAAAGCAATCTATGCCGAGATCCGCACTGAATATAACGATTCACTCGATCTGAGCGACTATCCGCTGACCCAAAATGACGTTCCTGCCGATCTTTCGGCGGTATACGAAGCGGAAGACGCCACTTTGGAGGGCGCTTGCAAAGCCGCCGAACAGGAGGGCTTTTCCGGAGGGAAATATGTTGCTCTCGGAAGTGGGAACGACAGGATAAAATTTACGGCGGATCTTGAATATTCGGGAATGTACGATCTTGATTTTATCTGCCGCGCAGGTGACAGCGGCCGTGAAAACGCAGTTTATATTGACGGAGTCCATGCAGGTGATGTTGTTTGCAATTCCAATGGGCAGATAGTCGATTCATTTATGCAGGGGATATACATTGAAAAAGGAACTCATGAGATATCTCTTGTGCCGAGCTGGGGGTACACTGATTATGACTGTCTGAAAATCACCGCAAGCAGCGTTATTACTGAGGAGACTTACAAAATTCCTCCCACGCTTTCAAATCCGAACGCCGACGAACATACAAAGGCGCTTTTCAAATTCCTTTGTGATATTTACGGAAAATACAGCCTTACCGGACAATTTGCCGACGACGGAAGATTATCAACGGAATTGAAGCAGATAAATAAAAATACCGGCAAGGACTTTGCCGTTCTCGGACTGGATATGATGAATTACAGCAGTGCGAATCAGGCGCGCGGTTCAAAAGGCAATTCGGTCGAATTTGCTTATGACTGGTATGTAAATGCAGGCGGCATAGTGCAGATGTGCTGGCACTGGAACTCGCCGGAAGAATATGCAAAGAATGATGAAGAAAATCCGTGGTACAGTTCTTTCTACAAGGAAGGCTCGAACATAGATCTTGACAAGATAATGAACGGTGAGGACGAGCGCGGATATGAACTTCTTATGGCGGATATAGACATTATTGCAGAGCAGCTTGAAAGACTAAGGGACGAAGGCGTGCCGGTCATCTGGAGACCGCTTCACGAGGCATCGGGCGGCTGGTTCTGGTGGGGGAACTGCAAACCGGAAAGCTATAAAAAGCTCTGGACTGTAATGTACGACAAAATGACAAACGAACATAATTTAACAAATCTGATCTGGATGTGGAACGGTCAGAACGCAGAATGGTATCCCGGAGATGAATATGTAGACATAATATCATGGGATATTTACCAAGGAAATCATGTTTATACCAGCTTTGGCGGAACATTTGCAAAAGCAGTTCAGTGTTCGCCGACGGGAAAACTTGTAGCGCTTTCGGAAAACGGCTGTGTTATGGATCCGGATCTTGTTATGCATGATAATGCACGCTGGCTTTTCTGGGGAACATGGGCTGAGCCGTACACGATTTCGCAGGGTTTTCTTAATGAAGAATATACGGATAAGGAACTGCTGAACAAGGCTTATAATCATGATCGGACACTTACGCTTGACGAGCTGCCCGACCTGAAAAATTACAGTTAAAAACAAATGCTGACCGCAGGGAATTTCTTGCGGTCAGCATTTTGTTAGTGTTGAGAGTTGAGAGTTGAGATAAATGATAATTTTGCGCGAAGCGCAAAATTATCATTTTATAGTCTTTATGACCTTTGCAGGATTTCCTACGGCTACCGAATTGTCCGGTACGTCCTTGGTCACTATCGCGCCTGCACCTACAACGGAATTTTCTCCTATAGTCACACCCGGAAGTATAGTAACGTTTGCACCTATCCATACATTGTTCTTTATTGTTACCGGTCTGCAAAGCAGGATATTTTTTTCACGCAGATCATGGTCATTTGTAACTATAGTGCAGCCGAAAGATATATTCACATTATCGCCTATTGTAACGCCTCCCATTGACATACAGCGGAAGCCGTTCATTATCACAACATTTTTTCCTATTCGTATATCCTTTGCACTGTGGATATACAAGGACGGATTTACTGACGATCCTTCGCCGATGTTATCGTCGAAAAGCTCCTTTATAAGTCCGCAATACTCCTCGGTCATGGGCATGGTGTGATCTATTTCATAGCAGAGACGGACGCACCGTGCAGTCTCACGTTCTCTTTCTTCATCGGGAACGTTAAGGTCTATTCGCTTTATTTCCATTGATATTACCTCCTTTAAACTGATAATATTATAACAGAAACGGTTCGTCTTTTCAAGCCCTTGAAAATGACTGTCTGTCCGAAATTATTGGCAGGAACTTGCGAAAAAATCATTTTTGTGTTATAATTACATTCGGATGAGGTGATATTTTAATGAATAAATACAAAGAACACATAAAGAATAATTTTTATTGTTTTCTGCTCGGACCGCTGTTTATGATACTTGAGGCAAGCGGAGAATTTATCCTGCCGTTCATAAATGCAAATATCATAAACAAGGGCGCGGCAAACGGTGATGTTCCCTACATACTTCGATATGGCTTCTATATGGCGCTTATAGCTGTGGGAATGCTGATAACGGGTATTCTCGGCGCATTCTACGGCGTAAGAGGTGCGGCAAGGACAGCCGCAGGTCTGCGCAGAGACGTGTTCACAAAGATACAGACATTTTCCTTTTCGGATATAGACCGTTTTTCCACGGGTTCTCTGATAACAAGAGTCACAAACGATATAACCCAGATACAGACCTTTATACAAAGTCTGCTGAGAGGCTTCTTCCGCAGCCCGGTCATGCTCATAGGCGCGCTGATAATGTCTTTCAGGCTAAGTCCTGACATAGCATGGGTAATATTTATAATAGTACCCTTTCTTGCGGCGGCTACATACCTTATTATAAAGTTTGCCTCCCCGAGGTACACCATAATGCAGGAGAGCATCGACAGCCTTAATACGGGAGTAGGCGAGTCGGTAACAAATATAAAGGTAATAAAATCCTTTGTCCGTGAGGAACATGAAAAAAGCAAGTTCCGTGTAATAAACGGCGCGCTTATGGAAAAGACCGTTTCCGCGCTTAAAATGATGATACTTATGCAGCCTGTTTCTGCGCTGGCGGTGAATGTAACTACTCTTCTTGTCGTATGGGCGGCAGGAAGAAAAATAATGGTCGGAGGTATGGAGATAGGCACTCTTACAGCGTTTATAACATATCTTTCGCAGATACTTACGGCTTTGAATTTTCTGGCGAATATATTTTTGCAGGGAACAAGAGCGGCTGCTTCCGACAGGAGAATATCCGAAGTTCTTGAAACAGAACCGGATATAAAGGACAGCGATAATGCTTCCCATAAAATAAAAAGCGGAAGCGTGGAATTTAAGCACGTTTCTTTCAGATATTTCAAGGACAGGGAAGAACCCGTTCTTGACGATATAAATATAAAGATAGCTCCCGGCGAGCTGGTGGGGATAGTCGGTTCAACGGGATCGGGAAAATCCACGCTGATATCGCTGATATCCCGTCTTTATGACGCGGACGCGGGTGAAGTTCTTGTTGACGGGGTGAACGTAAAAGATATATCTCTGCATGAACTCCGTGAACATATAGCTGTGGTATTACAGAAAAATGTGCTTTTTTCCGGAACGATCGCGGAAAATCTTCGCTGGGGAGACGAAAACGCTTCTGCCGAGGATATGGAAAGAGTATGCCGTATAGCCTGCGCCGACGGTTTTATATCCGCTTTCCCGGATGGTTATGATACGGAAATAGGTCAGGGCGGAGGAAATCTTTCCGGCGGTCAGAAACAGCGTATCTGCATTGCCCGTGCGCTGCTCAGACACCCGGATATAATGATAATGGACGATTCCACCAGCGCCGTGGATACGGCGACGGACGCGTCCATAAGAAAAGCTCTTCGCGAACAGCTTGCCGGAGTTACAAAGATAATAATTTCACAGCGCATATCCTCGGTGATAGACGCGGATAAGATCATAGTAATGAACGGCGGAAAGATAACAGGCTGCGGAACACATTCCGAGCTTATCGGAAGCTGTGATGATTACCGCGACATATACTATTCTCAATGTGAGGACGACGGAGAGGAGGACGCGGTATGAACATTACGGATAAGGAAAGATTCGCCCGTATAGAAGAAAAATACAGCGGAAGAAAAGCCGCCGAAAGCAAAAAGCAAATGGATCTGGGCAGAGGAGGCGGACGCGACCGCGCTCTTGGGGCGCACGGCAAGCCAAGGGATATAAAAACCTCTGCGGTAAGGCTGCTGAAATATGTTTCAAAGGAAAGAAAGCTGATAATCACGGCGGTGATATGTTCAATGCTGTGTACGGTGTCAACGCTGGCAGCGTCATATCTTTTAAGACCTATAATAAACCGCTTCATATATTTTGATCCGGAGGATATATATCCGGAGGAACGTATGCACGGTCTTGGAACGTGGCTGATACTTCTGGCGGTAATATACGGGATATCGGTAATTACCCAGTGGCTGCAGCAGAGGATCATGCTTCGCGCTTCACAGCGGACGCTCGCAAGAATGAGGGCGGAGCTGTTCGATAAGCTGCAAAGCCTGCCGGTAAGGTATTTTGATGTAAATTCAACGGGCGATATAATGTCGCGCTTTACGAACGATACGGACACCGTCGGCGAAATGCTGAACACAACGCTGATACAGATAATCTCGGGGGCGGCTACCGTCCTTGGAACGGTTATCCTGATGATAGTTACAAGCCCGATACTCGGAGGGATAACCATAATCTGTACGCCGCTGCTGATGTTCCTAAGCAAAACGATCATGAAAAAGGGCAGGAGCGCATATTCCGCGCAGCAGAAAAATCTCGGTATGCTCAACGGCTTCGCGGAGGAGACCATATCCGGACAGAAAGCCGTAAAGATATTCAATCATGAAGAAATAGCCGGATATGAATTTTCCTATCTTAATGACAAGCTGTGCGCTTCGCAGGAAAAAGCCCAGTTCCGTTCCGGAATAATGGGGCCGGTCACACATCAGCTGTGCAATATGGTATATGCGATCTCAGCCTGCGTGGGAGGAATACTGGTAGTTACTCGCGGATTTGACATAGGCGGTCTGACCGTTTCGCTGAACTATACAAGGCAGTTCAACCGCCCGATAAACGAAGTTGCCATGCAGATGAACACTATTTTTGCGGCGCTTGCAGGTGCTGAAAGAGTGTTCGACGTGCTTGACGCAGAGCCTGAAAAGCCGGATACGGATACCGTTCCCATGGAAAAAATGGAAGGTCATATAGTGCTTGAGAACGTAAATTTCGGCTACACGCCGGAGGTCACCGTTCTGTATGACATATCACTGTATGCAAAGCCGGGGCAGAAGATAGCCTTTGTAGGCTCTACCGGAGCGGGAAAGACCACGGTAACAAATCTTCTTTCAAGATTTTACGATATACAGGACGGCAGGATAACCATAGACGGCGTAGATATCGAAAGGATAGACCGCAGCTTCCTCAGGTCTAATATCGCAATGGTGCTTCAGGACACACATCTTTTCACCGGAACGGTGCGCGAAAATATCCGCTACGGCAGACTGGACGCCACCGACGAGGAAGTTATCGCTGCGGCAAAGATAGCTTCGGCACATTCATTTATAAAACATCTTGAAAAGGGTTATGATACCGTTCTTGAAAACGACGGCGCAAACCTTTCGCAGGGGCAGAGACAGCTTCTGAACATAGCAAGAGCGGCAATATCAAAAGCTCCGATACTTATTCTTGACGAAGCCACAAGCTCGGTGGATACACTTACCGAAAAGCACATAGAGGAGGGCATGGACGCAATAATGGAGAACCATACTACGTTTGTTATCGCGCACAGGCTTTCTACCGTGCGCAGGGCAAATGCGATAATGGTGCTTGAGCGGGGGCGGATAATAGAGCGCGGAACTCATGAGGAACTTCTTGCGGCAAACGGGCGCTATGCCGACCTGTACAAAGGCATTTCCGAGCTGGATTGAACGTACACGGCCTGTTCACAATTTAGGGTGAACGGACCGTTTTTTATTGCATATTATGGAAAATATATTGCAAACGGCTGACAATTTTTTTCAGCCTACCAAGACCTGTTTTTTAAGATTTTTTTGTGATATATGCCAGTTACACATCATTTTATATTAAGCACTGATATTTTTTTAGTAAACCCGACGAATTTTTATGAACAAATTCTGAAAATGTTGAAATTATTAAAATGTAGAGTTATAATGGCATAAATAGGTATAAAGTTCTGCTTTGCCGTGTTTTTGACGGCGGAGTTAGTTAATGTTAATTATTTTTATTATTACTTTCCGGAGGGATAATAATTATGAATAAAAAGTCCGTTTTTAAAAGAGTTGTGTCGGCAGTGCTGAGCCTTTCCATGGTGCTGTCTTACATTGATATCGGTCCGATCAAAGAGCTTACAAGCCTTGTGATGAACGCCGCTGCGGAAGAACCTGCTCCGGTGGCAAAGGAGCAGGAGCGCGCTAAACTTGAAGCCGGCAGCAGAAGAGTATATTTATGGTGGCATAAAACAGGAAATATCGGTGGTGTAAATGAGAAGAATTATATCCATGTCTATGTCAAAGCAGGAGAAACTATAGCCTTTGGTTCAAATGTTTATAATTCTTTATTTAATGAAGACGGTTCAAAAACCGGTTCATCTTCAACCGGTTACGATATATCCATGGTCGACCTGAACGGAAGAAGAAAAACATTTGATGTTATAGAAAACGGGATCGGTCATATCGGAGATTTTGGAACAGAAGAAGCAGCTAAACTTGATGATACGCTTGAAGACGGTAAACTTACATATACCGATTCGACTGGCACACATACATTTACACCGCTGACATATGTTGCTCCGGAGACAGGTGTATATACCTTTGAGTTCCACTCTTATGACGGCGGAAATAATAGATCACAAAACTTTAATAAAAATACAGTTAGTATTAGCGATGGTAAAGGTGGACAAATTTACGCTTTTAAACCCGAAGATAATAAAAGTCTGGTCGCTGCATGGGACGTATCAGTTTTCAATGAAGACGGAGACCGCGAGGTAGGCCGTACTTATGCGGATTATCTTGCTGTGCAGACGAGCGGCAATGTAGTGGAAAATTACTGGATAGTTACCACCGACAGCTATATTTACAAAATGGATTTTAAGGGCTGTTCTCCTTATACATACAGCTTTTTCTCAAATAACAGGGGATTAATTGATAATTCCAACGGTAATGTTGTATATAAATCCGTAAAAAATCCGAGAAATGATATTTCTGGCGCAGGCTTTAATAATATGGGTGTTACCTTTAAATACCCCGGTACAAAGCCTGATGATCTTGACAGGAGTTTCTATATCTTTTTTGATGAGCCTGATGTTGAAGACCTTACGGGAGCACTGTTTGACAAGCCAAAGCTGCCGGACAAAGCAGAAAATCTGCAATTTGCTACCACGATCGTAGATGAAAAAGGTGCAGAGATTCCCGGTTCATATGTGGGCAAGGGCGGATATTTTTCATTTTATATCAAACAGGCTACAACTGCGTCCATTAAACTGACATTTACAGGTGAATTAGAAAAATATAATTTTGCACCGGTGGAATTGTCCGGTCCGGTAAAGCCGTATTCAACAAACTATTTTTACTGGGACGGCAAGGACGGAAACGGAGTGGAAATTCCTGCCGGAGAGTATGAATTTGGCGATATAAGTTATGAAATAACCGCAAAATCCGGAGAGATACATTTTCCTATAGTTGATATGGAAAATGCCAGCCAAGGTATAACTATTACAAGAGTAAGCGATCTGTATAGTTCTGACGGAACAAAAATAAATGATCTTATTTATGAAAAAACAAAAAGCGTTGTTTATTATGATGATACTGCTATTTATTACGGTGAAAAGGTAGCTTCCGGAGGTACGTCCGAAGACCAGACATATGAGTATTTGTACAGAGGTAAAGATGCAGGCAAAAATTGGTTTGAAAAAGATACAACTACAGAAGAAAGACAATACTTTAAGTACAATAATGCTCTTAGTGGAGGCGGAGAGTATGATGCTTATACTTCTTATGCTAAAGGTAAAGGTATACGTTTAGGAGATCACAGCCATACGACCAATGTGATCAATTATACAAAACCGGCTGAATATGCTGGAACAGATGAAGATTTTGTAAGCAGCCAACAGGCTATTATAGATTATCTTGACAGCAGTATACACCCACTTGGTAAATCAAGCGGTTCGTGTATATGCAGCCCCAACGGTAAAACTGCCACTGAAGCTCAAAATGGTCTTAAGAATAGCACAGCTAGTCCCGAATCCGTAACCGACCATGCAATAGCAAACTACTGGACGTTTATACCAAGCGTAAACGCATTTCCTTCGGAAGAAATAAAAAACAAAACAATTACAATATTAGGTGAAGAGGATACTTTTAACTATATCGGACGTGTATTTTACGACGACGACGGAAACGGTTCATATGATGAATCAAAGGAAGCTCCGTTTGAGGGCGTTACTGTTGAACTGTACAAAACAACAGATGATACTTCTTTTGAAACTGGCAAAACATATTATAATGCTTCGCTTAACGTAGTAAATACGGGTGCAAATCCTAAAACTGAAGGACTGTATGAGCTTGTAAAAAGCGACGTGACAAATATTAATGGCACATATGTTTTCACAAACATAAAGTATGATAAAGCAAACGGAACAAAATTTATTTATCATGTAAAAAGACCTGATCCGGACACCTATCATTTAACATCAATGACTTATAAAGCGCCGACAAGCCGACCTGCCAACCATGGCCATTATTATCTTTATTATCCGGTACCGAACACAAAAGGTGATGAAACACAAAGTTTTACTGTTGGCGGAACAGGTGGCGTAGACCTTGAGGAAGCAGTAAACAAGCAGGGATATGTCGAGGACACTATAACCGCTGTAGATGTAGGGTATAATTATGCCTCCATGAGTTATGACATAAAGCTGCAGAAAGAATGGAAAACGGAAGGCACCGGAGATCCGGATGCCGTGTACTATGATCTGTCATATGCTACCGAGAAAATGGCGAACGGACAGCATTATAAAACATACAGTATTTCTGCGGCTGTCGGCTGGCTTAACGCTCAGAATATAAACAACCCTCCGGCTGAGATAGACGGAGAAAAAGTAACCGATTATTATGTAGCTGCGGAATATTATTTCAAGGGCGGCTATCTGTTCAAACATGTGTTTGAATATGAAAACGGCAAATACGGCGAACTTTCCGGCAAAACATATTATTATAAAAATGATCCCGGCACGATCGAGGATATCCGTTCTCTTGGCGACAAAAACGGTGATAAAATCATAGACGTAGAGGATCTCAGCGCAATAGGTGACGATCAATGGGAGGAGTATGTCTTCGGCACAACTGAACTGATCGGCGGCGTAAAGCCGTACCATGCTGCCGTTGATAAAAACTTTGTTGAGGGCAAAACCGATGTTACAATAAAGGTAGTAAATTCCTCAGAGGAAAAGCCGGCAAGTATTGAAGTATACAAATATCATGACAATCTTTATTATGAGGGCACAAGTAATATAGATGATTCCAACGCTCTCCGCGGCGCTACTTTCCGACTTTATAAGAATACGGAAGAAGACGTAAAAGCCGGTCTTGCTCCCGACGCAGCAGATGAGGCTAAAAAGAAACTTGAAGAAGTTGAAACGGAAACTACCCGTATAAACGGACGGTATATTTTTACGGGTCTTGATCCGAGTTATACATACACTCTCCGTGAGCTGTTCTCCCCTGTAGGTTATCGTATAACCAATGAATACACGGAGATAATTCCTGATAAGTTTAAAGAAAACAACAATAAGGTAACGGTGTATATCCCGAATACTCGTGTTGAGGAAGGATTTTACATCCGTAAAAGGTTAAGCGGAAGAATCTGGGAGCCGGATGACACATTTTCTTTCACTATGACAATGAATGACGGTGACAGCGGTTACCAACAGGGTACAGGCAACACTGATGCCAATGATATCTTTGATAGCAATCCTGAAAAACTTAATAGTGCGGTAGACGAGTTCCGAAATAAATTTAACAGTACATATAATACAGTTACTATAGACTACAGTACGCCTTTCTATACATATGATGATGAAACGGGCAATCATATAAGCGCCGACACAAAAGCTGCTTCACTGCTTGTAAGTGACGGAAGCAAAAGAATTGATGATTATGCAAAACTGAACGGCTTGGAATTTCCTGCTGCCGGCGAATATACATTCACCATAAAGGAAAATGAATGTAAAGATAAAAATATTACGGAATCTGTTGCTGAATATCAGGTAACATTTTCGGTTACCCGTAAATATAATCGTGAATTTGAAGAAACTGCTCCTGATATAACCAAGGAAAATACACACCTTGCAGCCGAGGTCTCAAGAATACAGGTAAAATATTCTTCCGACGGAGATTTTGAGGATTATGCGTCAACAATGCCGGTGTTCACAAACCAGTATACGGCTTCTGCTGAACAAAGTGCAAGCTATGAGATATCTAAAAAGTTTGAAGGCCGTGAATGGCTTAAAGATGATCAGTTTACATTTAAGATAAGCACTACTGATGAAACTACAATTGATGCTTTAAAGAACGGTCATTTTATTGTACAGTCAAAACTTGGCGGTACATCTTTGACGACTATTCTCGGAAAAGATGAGGGCACCGGAGAAGTAAAAACGGAATATACGGATACAATAAAAGAAGCAAGCGGCAAAATAACCATTGACGAGCTGAAATATGATAATGTTTCTTTCCCTGTAGTTTACGTTAATGACAAGGGTGAAGAATGGACGGGTGAGGAAGATCCCTCTAAGGACTTAATAGATACAGAAGGTTGGCACCGCGTTACAAAGCCGGTAACGTATATTCTTGATATTGAGGAGATCCCTCCTGCGGAGACAAATGGAATAAAGTATTCAAGCGAAAAATATCAGCTGAAAATAATCCTTAAAAATGCTTTGAATGATGTTACAGGTGAGGTCGACGGCGTAATTGACGATATAGAGCTTTATCTTTACTATATTTCGGAAACAGGTAAAGCACCGTTAGAGAGAGGACATTGTACTGTTACCAAAGGCGGCACTGATACACAACACGATAAAAGCCCAAATGCTCATGCTATGCTTTTCACCAATAAATATGAAGCTGAACTTTATTGGAGTCCCTCTGTCAATAAATATATATTGAACAGAGAATGGGACGATTTTGATGAATTTAAATTTTCCATTGAATGTACAAGCGGCAAAGACGGCGTATCGTTGGCTTCAGGCTCATCGGCAATTACTATCAATAATAGATCCGACGGTGAAGACAAGTACAGGACAGGTAAATTTGGCTGGGCTAAATTTACCAAGCCCGGTGAATATACATTTGAGATCACAGAAACAAATAATATCAAAGAACGCGGATTTGATGAAGTTATAAAGACTATCTATGTTAAGATAGAGGATGATAATAAAGGCAATCTGACGTTCATTGAATATTCTGACGGATTTAGCGACACCGGTACACCGAAAGATATAGAAGTGTCTTCCGAAGGTCAAAGATATTTATCAACATCATATGATATCACAAACACATATAAAGACAAAGAAAAAGAATATCCTTTCCAAATCAGCAAGGCTCTCAACGGCAGAAAATGGGCGTCGGATGATACCTTTACTTTTGAGCTCGTTCCCGACGATAAAGAAGCAAAGGATGCTATTGCAGATGGGTATATTAAGCTGTCGGATGATTGGAAGAAAATAAGCGAAGATAAATATACAACTACTGTAGAGTCGGCAGACGCAAAAGATGTCAGCATTGATTTTCCGAAGTTTGCCGGCGGCAATAATGATGTAAAAACTTATACATTTACCCTTTCGGAGGAATCCGGATCCGAAAATATGGATTATTCCGAGGAGACGTATACGCTGACATTTGAAGTACGTCGTGATAGACACAAGGAGTCTGAAGACGAGACTTATCTTAACGGTGAGCTTGATGTTGTTCTGTCAGTAACAACGAAAGACGGAACAAAGGTCTATGATTCGGCTGAAACTTCTTATGCCGGAAAACAATTTATTGCCGAGTTTACCAACTCCGCTTATGCAAAAAATAAGGATCTCAATGTAATAAAGAGCGTTTTCGGTTCGTGGAACAGTGCAACATATACAGTTAACATCAAGCGTACTGATGATAACGATGGAAAGGTAAAGATCGACGAAACGGAAATTGATAAGAATGAATCAGCAACAATAAAATTGAAAGATGGCGATGCAAATAAAACTCCCGTAATAAAATTCTATGAGGTCGGAGATTATGAATTTACCATTAAAGAGGTAAAGCCTTCAGAAACGGGAGCAGTGGATTATGACGAAACCGTTTATACTGTTACTGCAAAAGTAACAGATGAAGCAGGCGAGCTTGCAGCAGTTTATAATATCAACGGAAAACCCGGCAATGAAGTAAAATTTGAAAATGTATCTGTAGGAAGTCTTTCCGTTACAAAGACAGTGAAAAGTACAGTTACGGCTCCGGACAAGGATTTTAAATTTACGGTCGAACTGACTCTTCCTAAGGATACTGATGGTCAAACTCTGCCTGCAAGGTATTTGGAGAAGTCTGAATACTCGGTTACCGGTATTGCCGTCGACAAATATTCTATCGGAGAAGTTAATAAAGACAGCAGGAAATTTACAGTAGAGTTCACGCTGAAAGCCGGTGATAAAGCAACAATAAATAATCTTCCCACAGGTACAGCATATAGTATTACGGAAACTCCGGTATTTGGCTTTAAGCAAGAAGAAAATGATAAACTAAGCAGAACTATAGATGTTGGCACAGCCCCTGCAGTAAATGTTGAAGTCATAAATACCTATAATGTCAATGATATAACGATTTCCAAGAAAGTACAAAACGAGGTCGGAACTGACATTTCCTCCACAGATAGTACCATTTTCAATTTCGATATCACATTGACTGATGACAATGGCAACCCTCTTGACGAAGATATCTATACCAGTAATACGGCTGTTAAATGGCTTGGCGACGGAACAGGTGAATTTAGTCTTCAGCCGGGCAAATTTATAACGCTGAATAATATTCCATACGGCGCAAAATATTCAATAAATGAGACCGGTGATTATGCAGGATATGTAAAGGACACTAAAACGGTTTCAGAGAAAATTGTTAATAAAGATCCTCAAAATGTAGAGTTTGTCAACACTAAGCTGAACACATATGATCTCACCATTAATAAGACCGTTGAAAGCTCAATGGCGGCGGACCATGAACAGGATTTCAAATTTGATGTAACTCTTACTGCGCCTGAAAATACTGTACTGGCAGCTTCTTATACCGTAACCGGCGCAAAAGAAACACCTGATTTCACCAAGTCCGGTAATAGTTTAAAGACAACTATAACTATCCATGGCAGCGGCAGCGCAACGATATATGGTCTTCCAAACGGAACGGGATATACAGTTGCTGAACAGGTGACTGATGGTGCAAAACTTGCGCCTGACAAAAAAGAAGTCAAAGGATATGTGACAGATAAAACTATCGTTAATATTGTCAATAGACGTGAATCGGGCAGTCTGACTATTTCCAAGACGGTCGAATCAGCCAACGGCAGCGCTGGTAAGAGCGGAAGTTTTGAATTCACTATAGAAATTGACGGAATTAAAGACGGCGAGTATACAATAAAAGATTCGGACGAAAAAATTAAATTTGTCGGCGGAAAAGCAACACGGTCCTTTACAGACGGAGAAAGTATAACTATAGAGAATTTGCCGGACGGCGCGGCATATACAGTGACCGAAGAAGAGAATACAAATTACTTCACGCTTGTTAACGGCACACTTGTAAGTGAGCCCGAAAAGGCGGCAGCGGGAACTATAGATCCGAAAACACCGTCAAAAGCCGAATTTGTCAATATTTACAACAACAAGCCGATAAAGGAACTTGACCCGAAGAAATCCAGCGTTCAGGTCGGAGATGAAATTACCTATTCGATAACATGGTATAACAACAGCAAAAATTATGAAACCGTTATCATTACCGATACTCTGCCGGAACAGCTCGATTATTCTGGAGCAGAAGTTGTAGGAGCTGATGAGTCGGATACAACTGTCCATGTTGATTATAACAGCGAAACAAGGACGATAACATGGGCGCTGGATGATCGTGCTCCTCTTTCGAGCGGTACGGTAAAGGTAACTGCGATCGTCAAAGAAAATGCTATAGAAAGCGGCTTTGAAAATAATGCAAAGGTAACAGCCGGCAAAGGTGAAAATAAGCTTGAATATAATATAACCTCTGAACATATTAATGCGGCTGAAACGGGTAATATCAAGATATCCAAGAAAGTCGTAGGTTCTCTTGCCGAAAAGGATAAAGATTTCACCTTTACTATAACGGGAGCAGAAGACAAGACCGGCGCTCCGCTGACCGGTACATACAATTATGAGGGCGCTAAAGAGGGAAAGTTTGATTTCAAAAATGACAACACGTTTGAGCTTAAAGACGGCGAGAGCATTACCGTTAAAGGTCTGCCGGCAGGAGCAAAGATAACCGTTGCAGAAGAAGAGGATACGGATTACAAGACTACCGTAAACGGATCAGCTCCCGAAAAAATTGTCGAAAGCGGAATTTCCTACTATCCTGTTGATCTGACGGTAAGCGATAAACTTACCGAAGCTGCTTTCACCAACAGGAGAAACGGAGCAAATGAAAAGCACGTTGACACATCAGCAACGACGCTGGTATCAGGTAATTGTGTATATGTAGGCGATAAGATAACCTATGTTATCAAATGGAACAACAACAGCGAGTATGACGCGGACGTTACTATTATCGATCATCTGCCGGACGGTATCAAAGCTGAAAAGTCAGATGAATATGACTATGATGAAACAGAAAATACCGTTACATGGAAATTGACCGATAAGAAAGCGGGCGAAAGCGGAGAAGTGCGCCTTACCGTTGAAGTAACGGAAGCAGCTGCAAAGCTGGAGGGCGGCATAATAAATACTGCCGACATAATTGTCGATGATGTTGAAGGAGGATCCACTACCGATACCGTATCGGCTGAGACTGTACGTGTATCAATGGGTTCTGTCAGCATTAAGAAAACGCTCGAAGATCCCGGAAACACAGCCGGCGCTGATACTTCTTATGTATTTGATATCACGGCAACGTATAACGGCGAAAATCTGACCGGCCAATACAAATATATTAAGGGTGACCAGTCGGGAGAACTTGATTTCGGCGCTAAAGGCGACGGCACAGTAAGCATAGAATTGCTTAAAAATCAAGAGATAACCATAATCGGACTTCCCACAGATACCGTACTTAATATCACCGAAAGAGCCATGCCGGGTTATAAGGTAAGATATGAATACGGTGGGGATACAAAATACGGCAGGGTCGCTGACGACGACGACATAATAGTTCCTATGAATACAGCAGCCACAAATGCAGTAACGTTTATCAATACAAAGCTGAAGGAACATGATCTTACCATATCCAAGGTAGTAGCCGGAAAAGACGGAGACAGATCGCGCGAATGGAAATTTGATGTTGAACTGACCGCCCCCGACGGAACTATATTTGCCAGTGAATACGCCGTTGACGGAGGTACTGTTTCATGGGATCCTCTGACCGATGGCGACACAAAGCTGACAGGCAGCTTCAGCCTTGTAAGCGGTGATTATGTGACCATTAAGGGGCTGCCGGAGGGCACGGTATATGATGTTATTGAAAAAGAGCTCCCCGAAAACTATCAGGTAAGCGCTACCTTATCATTATCAGGAACGAAAGATATAACAGATATACTTGTGGAATCTGACGATCCTACTGTAAATACAGCAAAACTTTCTGATGGTGCGATCTTTAATAAATTAGATCAGCGTACTCTTAACGAAGACAAGGAGTTCATCATTACCAATGAAAGTCCTATTCCGGAAGCAGGCGAGGGCAGATACAGCCTTACAAAAAAGGTAACAGGCGTAGGCTTAAATAATGATGATATTAATGCTGTATGGAACTTTGATCTTCAATTTGAAAATATGGGCGAAAATGATTATGACTATATAAAGAAGGACATTTTGAACCATGAAATTGAAGAAGGCGTAATATCTGTAGGCGAAGACGGCAAGATCACATCTATCGAGGTAAAAGATCCGTCAGGAGCGTTAATCAAACAGGATACTAAAATGATCACCCTGAAAAATTCTGAGATCATAACCATTTACCGGCTGAAAGCAGGTAAGATCGTAACGGTTTCAGAAGTTGAAGGAAACCAGAACGGTTATGCAACAAAATTCGATTCGCAAACTGCTCCTACCGTTAAAGCGGCATCTATAGCAGTGCCGGAAACGTATAGTGTGGCTATTCCGGATAAGAGCGAGGTCATGGTCACCTGCACAAACGAATTACAGCCCGGATCACTCCATGTGTCTTCGGATATAGTTGATGAACACAACAATCCCGTTACGGATAATGAAGCAAAATTTGAATTTGACATTACTCTGACGCAGGAGGACGGCACGCCGTTCGGTAATGACTTCTACAAACCATTCGAGGGCGTTCATGATGGTGTTGAATGGAATATTGAATGGGAAATAATAGACGGCAGATACACCGGCAATGGAAAGATGACCGGACGGACATTTGATTTCAGCGGTCTGCCGGACGGCACAAAATATACCGTTAAAGAACATCTTGCTCCGGGTTACAGCTTCAATGGCAGAAGAAGCGAATACAGCGGCACTATAGCAGCCGGCGAAACATCTTCAGCGCCTTTTGTCAACACAAAACTCGGCGAAGCAACTCTTGAAGTGACTAAGCTGATCGAAAGCAGGATCACGTCTGACAGCACCAGGTCGTTTACTATCAATATAAAACTTATAGCGCCCACTGATACTATCCTTGCCGATACATATTACTATACGGTAAATTCTTCGGCTGAATACACCGGCAACCGTGAGCTGAACAGAATAAGCGGCACCGATACATGGGAAAGCAATTTCAATCTCATGCCCGGTCAGACGGCAACGATAAGCGGTCTGCCGCGCGGTACACAGTTTATCCTTAATGAATCACCTGCATCGGCAGACGGATTTGATCCGCATATCTCGCTGAATAATACTTTACTTGCGGAAGGAGAAAATGAAGTCACTATCACAAATACAAGAAAGACAGCGGATCTTACGATATCCAAGAAGATATCTCCCGACAGCGGACTGACAGAAACGGATAAGGCTGTTCCGTTTAAATTTGAGATAGTGCTTGACGCCGGAACTTCCAAACTGAATATTGCCGATATTGACGGCACATATGAATATGACGGAACATATTCGGGAACGGTAACGTTCAGCGGCGGAAAGGTGACCGCATCTACAGGTGATCTTTCACCGTTCGGCAATGACGGCGAACTCGCTCTTAAACACAATGAGAGCATAACGATCAAAGGTCTGCCAGTGGGAGCAGGTTACACCGTTACGGAAGCTAAATACACCGGATATACTACGGATGTCGAGGAGTTCAAAGGAAATATTGACGAATCTTCTGACAACAATCATGCCGAATTTGAAAATAAAAAGAATGTCGGCACACTGACGATATCAAAACAGGTAGTACATTCCGACGGAAGAGATATCAGCGGCGGCAGCACGGAAGACGATTTTGTATTTAACGTTTATATGTCTATAATCCTGTCGGACGACACTGAACTGCCGCTTTCAGGAACGTTCGGAGATCATAAATTCGTGGACGGACGCCCCGATACTCCGATAACGCTTAAAAATGGCGAAAGTGCAGTATTTACGGATATTCCTCTCGGAACTCATTATGAGATAAGCGAGGATCTGAGCGGAAAAGAAGACGTATATGCTTACGAAGTCATTGACGACAATGCTTCCGAAGTCAAGGACGGCAAAGTGATCGGCGATATCGAAACGTCAGCAGCGATACAATACATCAATACAAAGAACGTAGCAAGCCTGACGGTTAAAAAGACTGTAGAAAATGCCAATGCAAATATCAAGACCAAAGACAGAGATAAATATTTCGACTTTACTCTTACGCTGGAAAACAGCCATGTATCGGTTGCAGGAACGTATAAGACCGACAAGGGAGAAATAATTATTGATAGCGACGGTGTCGGAACATTTATGCTGAAAGACAGCGAAAGTCTGACGATCTACGGTATCCCGAAAGGAACATCATACACCGTTCAGGAAGATTCTTACGCTGATTATAACGTAAAGATCAACGATATAAGCGACGAGGACGGCAGCAGTGAGGGAACGATATCTTCCGACAGCACCGTAGCATTTACAAACGTAAAGAAGTCGGCGGAGCTTGCGGTTACCAAGGAGATAAACTCTGAAAATGAAATTACCGATGACGACAAGCGTATCCCGTTCAATTTCACCATAGAACTTGAAGTGCCGGTAAATGGCGGAACGGAATATAGAGGACTTGACGGAACGGTAAGAGCAGAGATCAAAAGAGCAAACGGAGGTCTTTCCGAGTCTGAAGATCTTGTATTTGACGGAGGTTCATGCAGCACCGAAATAACTCTTCACCATGGAGACAGTGTAACGCTTATTGATATTCCCATTGGAACAAAATACACAGTCACCGAGGTAACGAAAGATCCGGGATATGAATCGGCAGAAAAAGACGGAAAGATAAGCGGCACGGTCGAAAAGGAAGAGAATCTGAAATTCATAAACAAGAAAGTATCAGGTTCTCTGACCATATCCAAGACGGTGAATAATTCCGACGGATCGCCGCTCAGCAGCAGTACGGTGGGAGAAAAATTCGGCTTTGGCGTTAAATTAACCGATGACGGAATAACGTTCAACACGGCAACGGTAAGCATAAACGGAGAGGCAGAAACTCTGCATGCAGATGCCGACGAAAAGTTCCATATACAGCTTGGAAACGGCGACAGTGCAGAATTTACGGATATTCCTCTCGGAACTCATTATGAGATAAGCGAAGATCTGAGCGATAAGGACGGATATGCTTCTCCCGAAGTCAAGGACGGCAATGATATCGGTCAGATCAAAGACAAAGAGCCGATACGGGTAGAATACATCAACACAAAGAATGTAGGAAGCCTGACCGTTACAAATACCGTTCAGGTATCCGGATCCGGCGGTTCCGAACTTAATGATAACGACATGGAGCCGTTTGAATTTAGTATCGTGCTCGGTTCAAAGGCAAGAGCTGCCGCCGGATATGAAAATGAATATTCAGCGTATATAGGCGAAAAGGGAAGCTCATCAGCAGGCGCTGCCAATGCTTTGGTATCATTCAATGATGACGGAACGTTAAAGAGCGTTACTTACAACGGATCTGTGGAGAGTTCTGTAAAACTAAGCCACAATATGGAAATAACCATTTACGGCATACCTCTTGATATGGGTTATAAGGTAACTGAGACGCCAAGGCTCGGTTATACCATATCTGTTGACAGCGATAACGGACTTATTTCCACCGTCAGTGCAGTAAACTATATCAATATCAGATATGTAGGCAAATTTACACTGGCTAAGGACGTTGAGAAAAACGGTAATATCATTAACGACACATTTGACAAAACAACAACGTTCAAATTTGACCTTACCCTTTTTGATGAGGACAACAATGCAGTATCGGGAACGTTCAACGCCTCACGTTCGGGAGGTACTTCCGAAGAACTGACATTTGTAAGCGGTCATGCAGGTCTTGAACTTCATGCCGGTGAAAGCATTACTATCAGCGGATTGCCGGACAAAGCTGCCATTACCGCAGCTGAATCGGCGGAAAGCTCTGCCGGATATACCGTAAAGGTAAACGGCGAGATAAATGCTGACGGAAAATATTCAGGCATGATAACAGCAAATTCGGAAGTAGAGGCTGTATTTACCAATTCGTTCAGTACCGGAACGCTGACAGTCACTAAGGAAGTGGCTGAAGCTGACGGAACGGAAGGTGAATTTGACATCATTGTTACATTCAGCGGAACAGAAGATCTGTCCGGAATAAAACTTGACGGAGAGACAATTGCAAGCACAACTGTTACAGTAACGCTTGGAAACGGCGAATCGGCAGAATTTACCGACATTCCTTACGGAACGACATACACCGTTGCGGAAGACGGCACATATGCGGCGGATTATGACGTTGAATATAAAGACTCCGGAACAGGCACGATAAACGCAGATGATCCGGACGTTACCGTAACTGTAACCAACACCAAGAAGCCCGAACCTACCGGAACGCTGACAGTCACCAAGGAAGTGGCTGAAGCTGACGGAACGGAAGGTGAATTTGACATCATTGTTACATTCAGCGGAACGGAAGATCTGTCCGGAATAAAACTTGACGGAGAGACAATTGCAAGCACAACTGTTACAGTAACGCTTGGAAACGGCGAATCGGCAGAATTTACCGACATTCCTTACGGAACGACATACACCGTTGCGGAAGACGGCACATATGCGGCGGATTATGACGTTGAATATAAAGACTCCGGAACAGGCACGATAAGCGCAGATGATCCGGAAGTTACCGTAACAGTGATCAACACCAGGAAGCCTACCGGAACGCTGACAGTCACTAAGGAAGTGGCTGAAGCTGACGGAACGGAAGGTGAATTTGACATCATTGTTACATTCAGCGGAACAGAAGATCTGTCCGGAATAAAACTTGACGGAGAGACAATTGCAAGCACAACTGTTACAGTAACGCTTGGAAACGGCGAATCGGCAGAATTTACCGACATTCCTTACGGAACGACATACACCGTTGCGGAAGACGGCACATATGCGGCGGATTATGACGTTGAATATAAAGACTCCGGAACAGGCACGATAAACGCAGATGATCCGGACGTTACCGTAACTGTAACCAACACCAAGAAGCCCGAACCTACCGGAACGCTGACAGTCACCAAGGAAGTGGCTGAAGCTGACGGAACGGAAGGTGAATTTGACATCATTGTTAC
>CANQZR010000019.1 GCA_947628405.1 uncultured Clostridia bacterium | reverse complement strand
CTGTTTCTGTCTATTCGGAATTGATGGCAAGACGGGTACACGTCCCGGTAAATATGTACCTTGTTATAGGAATAATCCCTCTTGTTCCGGGAGGATATATGTATAATACAATGATAACTCTTGTGGGAGGGGATATTGAGAGCTTTTCCCGGCAATTTACGGAAGCTGTGGGCATAGCCGGTTCTATAGCAATGGGAGTGTTTGCCGTATCGGCTGTAGTAAGGCTGTTCAGAATAATAGCAAAACAGGCTATATGAAAGGATCTTTAAAATGGAATTAAGAAAAAAGTTGTCACTTGCTAAGGATTGGTCCTTTTATTTAGGGGATCTTCCGGAAAAAAAATTTGTTTCTCACGGAGAGATCTACGGTACAGCAAAAGCAGGGGCTAAAAACGGACCTCCCGATCCGCTTTTTAACGCTTCAAAATGGCGTATACTGGATATTCCTCATGATTATATGATAGAGCAGTCAAATGATAAAAACGGAGCTGCCGATTGGGGTTACAAGCCTCGCAGTAACGCTTGGTACAGAAAAACTTTTGCTGTTGATGAACAATACCGCGGAAAACGTTTCGTTATCGAATTTGAAGGCGTAGCGACGGAAGCGGTGGTTTATTTTAACGGTTCGGTCGCAAAAAGGAACTTTTCCGGATATACGGGATTCAGCGTTGATGTTACCGACAGGATAAAATTTGGCGGAGCGCCCAATATTATTGCGGTATATGTGAACGGAAAGGCTTTTGAAGGCTGGTGGTATGAGGGCGCAGGAATTTACCGTCCCGTGTGGCTGCATATGATCCCGGAGATCCATTTTGCGGAAGAACCATACATTCTCTGTGAAAAACTGGACGGGAACAGGTGGCAGGTATCGGTGAGCGGAACTATTTCGGCAAAAAATCCCGGAAACGGAGATCTTTCGGTAAAAAAGACGATCAAAGATATGGACGGCAATACCGTCCTTGAATTTGACGGACTTTCCACTGTGATAGACTCTCCTCATTTATGGGATATAGACGACCCGTATCTTTATACTATTACTTCGGAACTTTACTCCTCCGGACAGCTTACAGACAGTATTACTTCCGATTTTGGATTCAGAACGATAGCAGCCGACCCTGAAAAAGGCTTTTTCCTTAATGGTAGGAATGTAAAACTTCACGGAACGTGCAATCATCAGGATTTTGCAGGTGTAGGTACTGCAGTTACGGAAAGCATATGGGCATATAAGATAATGCGTCTTAAATCCATGGGCTGCAATGCTTACAGAAGCGCTCATGGAATGGCTCCCAACGCTTTGGTAAACCTATGTGACAGGCTCGGAATGATCCTTATGGACGAAAACCGTAATTTTGAATCTTCGGAAGAATGTCTTGAGCAGCTGCGAACAATGGTAAAGCGCGACAGGAACCACCCGTCTGTGGTTTTTTATTCTATCTTTAATGAAGAACCGCTTGGATCTACGGAACAGGGACGAAATATTTCCTTACATATGCTGGAAGAAATACGCCGCCTTGATAATACAAGATTCGTTACCGGGGCTATGAACGGCGGAGCTCTGGAAGATAAAGGCGTAGGCGGTTCTCTTGATATATCAGGGATCAATTACCAGACATATATTTATGATGACGTTCACGGTAAATATCCGTCTGTGCCTGTAATTGCTACGGAAACGACGTCCTCGTTCCAGACAAGGGGCTGTACGGAGACAGACTATGAAAAACATACATTTTCCTGCTACGACGAGGATATTTCCGACTGGGGCAATTCTATACGCGATACATGGCAGGCTGTGGATCAGCGTGAATTTATTATGGGTGCTTTTATGTGGACAGGTTTTGATTACCTTGGAGAACCGACACCGCATATTTATCCCAGCGTTTCCAGCTTTTTCGGAATGATGGATACCTGCGGATTTGAAAAAGGCGGATATTATCTCACAAAAGCCTTATGGAGCAAAGAACCGTATGCTGCAATACTTCCCGATAACTGGAACTTTACGGCAGGAGAGAATGTAAAGGTAATGTGCTGTACAAACTGTGATGAAGCAGAATTGTTCCTTAACGGCAAGTCTTGCGGACGAGTTTCCGTTGATAAATATAAGCAGCATATATGGAATGTTGTGTTTGAAGAAGGGGAACTGAAACTTGTAGGATACAACGGCGGACAGGAATCTGCATCGTGCGTCAAGGGAACTGCTTTACAGCCCTCAAAAATCGTTCTTGCACCATGTTTTGAATGTTTCGATGAGCATACGGAAACTATTCCGGTAATAGCATATATGGCAGATGAGAACGGAAATATAATTTCAAACAGGAATGATGAGATAAAATTCACCATAAGCGGCGGAAAGATCATAGGCACAGGAAATGGCGATCCTAACTGTCATGAGGATTTCAAAGGAAAAAAGCGCAGTCTGTTTGCAGGAAAAGCAATGGTAATAGTATCTGCTGATGAAAAAGCGGAGAATGTTCTTGTAAAGGCAAAAACCGGAGATATGAAGCAGGCAAGAGTAACTATCCCGGTAAGATCAAGACCGGAAACCGTTTTTGTTCCTTCGGTGCAGGAATTATATATTCCCGTATGGAGGATCAGCCCGGTATACAATGAACGTCCTGCTCCTGATACTGTTATAGCTGACAGTGATATGAATTCATGGCAGCCTTTTTCTCCTGAAAATAATGCGCACGCCGGAACTGTGGGACATTACGGCAAATATGTAATGTTCAGGGCTGATGTTACCGTTCCCGATAAGATAAACGGCAGGCAGCCTGCTTTACATTTCCGCAATCTTTGGGGAGAATGTGAGATATATGTTTCAGGCAAACTTGCCGGAAGCTGTAAAAACGGTTGGGGAATGACTTTTGATGTGTCTGTTCCGGCAGGAGAAAATGAGATCACGGTACTTGTAAAGCTCACAGACGCCCATGGCGGAGGAATATGTGCCGATGTGGTCATAATGTAAAGCAATTTTCTTGTCTGTAAAAATTGTGTTTCATAAATGTAAAGTCCATTCCTTACAGGGAAATATTGCACAAAATAATGCTTTCTTTTTTTACGGCAACCTTTTCGGATAACTATTGACAAGAAGCCTCAAATACTATATACTTGTATTTTGTAAGAGCTACACCACAATATATTGTATTTAGGAACATTCGGGAGGTTGTATTTATGATAACTCAGATAAGAAAAAGAGACGGCAGAGTAGTAACGTTCAATATTGAAAAGATCGCGCAGGCTATTTTTAAAGCTGCCCAGTCGGTAGGCGGAAGTGACTATAATACATCACTTGAACTTGCTGATAAAGTATGTGATGCAGTAGAGATAAAGTACGGAAAGTGTATCCCTACTGTTGAACAGGTTCAGGATATGGTAGAAAAAGTACTTATGGAAGAAGGTCATGCAAGAACTGCAAAATCCTATATTCTTTATCGCTCCGAACGTACAAGGGCGAGAGAAATGAACACCAAGCTGATGAAGATATATGAGGATCTTACTTTCAAACCTGCCAAGGACAGCGATATCAAGCGTGAAAATGCGAATATCAATGCCGATACCGCTATGGGAACTATGTTAAAATACGGTTCCGAGGGCGCAAAGCAGTTCTATGAAATGTATGTTCTTGACCCTAAGCATGCAAAAGCACACAAAAACGGCGATATACATATCCATGATCTTGATTATCTTACACTTACTACAACTTGCTGCCAGATAGATCTTATAAAACTTTTCAAGAACGGATTTTCTACCGGTCACGGATTTCTCCGCGAACCAAACGATATATACAGTTATTCCGCTCTTGCCTGCATAGCTATCCAATCGGACCAGAACGACCAGCACGGCGGTCAGAGCATACCTAATTTTGAATATGCTATGGCGGAAGGAGTTAAAAAGACTTACCGCAAACAATATTCTTATAATATTGCACGCTGCCTTGAAATGATCGCAAAGCTCGATGACGGTCAGGAGATAAGCGACAAGATCGCTCAGGAAATTTATGATGAAAAGGGCATTTATCCTATTCTTGACAATAACAACGGCTATAAGGAGATAGAGTTTGAAAAGCTGTGCGGCTATGTTGATCCTGATACTGCAAAACGTATACAGGAATATACCGTTAAAAATACAACAAAGGAAGTTGACAGAAGAACATATCAGGCTATGGAAGCTCTTATCCATAATCTGAATACCATGAACAGCCGTGCCGGCGCGCAGGTACCGTTCAGCTCCATAAACTACGGACTGGATACTTCCACCGAGGGAAGAATGGTCATAAAGAATGTTCTGCTTGCCCATGAAGCGGGTCTTGGAAACGGCGAAACGCCTATTTTCCCGATCCATATCTTCAAGATAAAAGAGGGTATAAACTACAATCCGGAAGATCCAAACTATGATATGTTCAAGCTGGCGTGCAGAGTTTCGGCTAAGAGGCTTTTCCCGAACTTCTCGTTCATTGACGCGCCGTTCAACCTTAAATATTACAAGCCCGGCGATTATAACACCGAGGTCGCTTATATGGGCTGCCGTACAAGGGTTATAGGCAACGCTTACGACCCTACAAGAGAGATCGTTACAGGCAGAGGAAATCTTAGCTTTACATCTATAAATCTTCCTCGTCTTGCAATTAATGCAAACCATAATGTAGGCGCATTCTTCGACAGCCTTGAGGAACTTATGGATCTTGTATGTGAACAGCTTATGGCTCGTTATAAGATACAGGCTGAAAAGACCGTAAGGAATTTCCCGTTCCTTATGGGACAGGGAATATGGATAGATTCGGACAAGCTCGGTCCTAACGATAAGGTAGGAGAGGTACTCAAGCACGGTACGCTTTCCATGGGATTTATAGGTCTTGCGGAATGTCTTAAAGCTCTTATCGGAAAGCATCACGGTGAGGATGAAGAAGCAAGAAAGCTCGGTCTTGAAATAGTTACCCGTATGCGTGCCCGTATGGACGAAGAAACAAAGCGTTCAGGAATGAATTATACGCTTCTTGCTACCCCGGCAGAAGGTCTGTCAGGAAGATTTGTCCGCATAGACAAGAAACTTTACGGCGAGATAAAGGGCGTTACCGACAGGGATTACTACACCAATTCGTTCCATGTGCCGGTATATTATCATATCAATGCGTTTGACAAGATCAAGATAGAAGCTCCTTATCACGAACTTACAAATGCCGGACATATAAGCTATGTTGAACTTGACGGCGATCCGCTCAACAATCTTTCTGCTTTTGAAAAGATAGTTCGCTGCATGAAAGAATCGGGAATAGGCTATGGTTCCATAAATCACCCCGTTGACCGTGACCCATGCTGCGGATATACCGGAATAATCGGCGATACCTGCCCTAAATGCGGACGCCATGAAGGTGACAACGGATACGGATTTGAACGTATAAGAAGGATCACCGGATATCTTGTAGGAACACTTGACAGATTTAATGACGCTAAACTTGCCGAAGTCAAGGACAGAGTAAAGCACAGCGTCTGAGAGGTGCAGAGTATGCTTTCGGATACATTGAGAATTGCCGGGACCGTCAACGATTCCATTGTGGACGGTCCGGGACTTAGGCTTGCCATATTCACACAAGGCTGTCCGCATCATTGCAAAGGCTGTCATAATCCGCAGACACATGATTTTGAAGGCGGAAATGATGTTACTCTTGAAAGTCTGCTTGAAATGCTTAAAAGCGATCCGCTGCTTGACGGAGTAACATACAGCGGCGGAGAACCGTTCTGTCAGGCAAAACAGCTTTATGAACTGGGTCTGGAAGTAAAAAAACTCGGAATGAATGTCATTACATATACAGGTTACACTTTTGAGTATCTTATGGAACATTCCGATGATGAAAATTGTTACGGGAAACTTCTTTCCGTAACCGATTACCTTATTGACGGCCCTTTTGAACTTGACAAGAGAAATATTCTTTTAAAGTTCAGAGGAAGCTCAAATCAGCGGATACTCGACGTAAAAAAGAGCCTTCAGCAGAAAAAAGCCGTTGAAACTGAAATATAACACTTGAAAATCAATAAAAAAAATGCTATATTAGTATAAAACCGATCCGTATGTGAAATGGATCTTCAGATCTTTATACGGAAAGGCCCTGAAAATGATTACAAAGGAGAACCTGCCTTGAGAAAAAGATCATTTATACATAATATAGCATTTGTTTTTTTTATGATATTTTCACTGCTATTGACTTCATGCAGTAAAGATGACGGTTCGGGGCATACTTTCGGAATGAATATAGAAAATAATCCGTCAAATCTTGATCCGCAGCTTGCTGTTGACAATGAATCGATCATGATAATTTCAAATATGATGGAAGGACTGTTAAGAATATCCGGTTCAGGAGGTATAGTTCCTGCGGCTGCGGAAAGATTTGAAATGTCTGATGACGGGCTTGTGTATACATTTTATCTCAGGAATGACCGCAAGTGGGAAAGCAAAGCCGATTTTTCCGGTTATGTTACGGCGGACGATTTCGTATTTGCATTTCAAAGAATATTTGATCCTGAAACAGCTTCGCCTTACAGTGAAGATTATATGTGCATAAAAAATGGCAAAGCCGTGCATAACGGTATTCTTCCGGTAAACGAGCTTGGCGTAAAGGCTCTGGACGATCTTACAGTGGAATTTACTCTTGAATATCCGTATTTTGATTTTTTGGCGCTTCTTACAAAGCCTGCCGCAATGCCTTGCAGCCGTGATTTTTTTGCGTCTACTCAGGGAAGATACGGAATGGCTGCCGATGAGTGCGCTTCAAACGGTGCATTTTTTCTTTATGAATGGAATTTTGACCCATATTGGGACGACAACTACATTATCATGCGTAGAAATAAGACATATTCCGAAAATACATATGTATATCCGTACAGCCTGAACTTCTTTATTACAGGAGATGCTTCTTCCGACGCTGATACATTTGCCGAAGACGATATCGACTGTTATATCACGGATAATGCCGATGAAAAGCTCCTGTCACATACTAATTCAGATTCATGGGATATAAAAACGGCAGGACTGGTATTTGCTCCGGATTCACCATATTTTCAAAATAAACAGTTTCGTGAAGCTCTTGCCAGATCGGTTAACAGAGAAGCATATTCTCAGGATCTTCCGGAATGTCTTACGGCAGCTTTTGGTATAATACCCGGAGGCATATCCGTGCAGGGAAAGAGTTACCGTGATATAGTTCCGGACAGGACATTATCTGTATATGACCCTGAAGCAGCGCTGATATGGGAAAATGCGCTCAGATCTGTAGGGGCAGAATCGTTGAATAACATCAAGATCACCGTTCCGGACAGTTTTTCGGGAAGCAATATTATTTACAGCATTACTGACCGATGGCGAAATGAACTGCTGTTTGACTGCGGTGTAGAGGTAGTTTCACAGGCTGAGTACGAAGCAAAACTTTCCGAGGGCAATTATGATATTGCTTTGATAGAAACGAGCTGCGGAGAAAATTCCGTATATGATTTCCTTAAATATTTCTATGAAGATGATATGTTTGCCGGATATTATTCATCTGAACTTGAAGCATCGGTAAACGGTATAAAAACGGCAGTCAGCCTTACCGACGGCACTGAAATTATCAGCAGAGCGGAATTATCCATAATAAACGATTATAGGTTCATTCCGCTTTGCTATGAAAAGGAATACCTGATCTACAGTGCAAATGCGGCAGATATCGTATATTATCCGTTTTCCGCTTCCGTATATTTCGGAGAAGCAAAATATTTCGGGTGATATTGACCGTTATCAGATATAATAAAAAGACGTTCTCTTGTGAGGACGTCTTTTTCTGGCGGAGAAGGAGGGATTCGAACCCTCGATGAGCTATCAACCCATACACGAGTTCCAGTCGTGCGCCATAAACCGGGCTAGGCGACTTCTCCATACCGTTTATTTATGCCATTTTTAAATGACTTTGATTATTATATCATTTATTTTAAAGGTTGTCAAGGCTTTTTCAAAAAAATATTTTTATTTTTCCAAAAGAAGCAGACGATTGCCGGTTTTTGTAAATTTGCAGATAGTTTTTTATAATTTTTTTCAGAATTGCTCTTTACATATTGTCCAAAATGTAGTAAAATAAATTAGATACCTTTTTATATTCTTACATTGAAAGGATTGATCTTTGTATGTCTGAACAGCCGGTATACAAAAGGATTTTACTTAAACTCAGCGGTGAAGCTCTTGCAGGAGATAAAAAAATAGGACTTGATTACTCGGTCATAGGGAAAATATGCGAAAGCATAAAAAAATGCAGCGATGCAGGTGTACAGGTCGGGATAGTAGTCGGAGGAGGAAATTTCTGGAGAGGACGTTCCAGCGGCGCAATGGACAGATCCCGTGCGGATCATATCGGTATGCTGGCAACAACTATGAACGCTCTTGCTGTGGCAGACGTGCTTGAATCCCTTGGAGCAGATGTGCGTGTTCAGACAGCTATTGCTATGCATCAGGTAGCTGAACCATATATAAGGAATAAAGCTATAAGGCATCTTGAAAAAGGAAGGATCGTTATATTTGGCTGCGGCACCGGAAATCCGTTCTTTTCTACAGATACCGCTTCAACGCTGCGGGCTGCCGAGATCGAAGCCGATATAGTATTAAAAGCCACTATGGTAGACGGTGTTTATGACAAAGATCCGAACAAATATGATGATGCCGTTAAATTTGACGAGCTCAGCTTCAATGATATCCTTGTAAAAAATCTTGCGGTAATGGACAGTACAGCGGCTTCAATGTGCAAGGATAATAACATTCCGATACTGGTGTTCAATCTTAAACGCCCGGATAATATCTATGATGCTTGCTTCGGTAAAAAAGTAGGTACATTGGTAATAGACAGACACTGATAATGCTTGTATATTTATGGGTTGCGGCTTCGGCGTACCGTATCGTCCCAATTATAATTTTTACGTCGGGAATAGGAGTATTTTTATGAATGAACAGATCTCAAATGCACAGAGCAAAATGGAAAAATGCCTGAAAAGCCTTGAACATGAATTTTCTACCGTAAGAGCCGGAAGAGCTAATCCGGCTGTTCTGGACAGAATACTTGTGGATTATTACGGAACGCCTACTCCCATTCAGCAAATGGCGGCAGTCTCCGTTTCCGAAGCAAGGATACTTGTTGTTCAGCCTTGGGACAAGACACAGCTCAAACCTATCGAAAAGGCTATACTCGCATCAGATATAGGCATTACCCCGACAAACGACGGTTCGGTACTCAGACTGGCATTCCCACAGCCTACAGAAGACCGCCGCCGCGAGCTTGTAAAGCAGATAAAAAAATATGGCGAAGAAGCTAAGGTAACTATCCGCAATGTAAGACGTGATACTATGGAAAAATTCAAAACCATGAAGAAAAACAGCGAAATAACGGAAGATGATATGAAAAATCTGGAAAAAGATATCCAGAAGCTGACCGATAAATTCTGTGATAATGTCGACGCTGCGGTAGCGGATAAAGAAAAGGAGATCATGTCTATCTGACAAAGGAGTCTTTATGGCTGTTGATAAGGAAAAGCTGCCAGTTCACATAGGATTTATAATGGACGGCAACGGCAGGTGGGCTGTAAAACGCGGTCTGCCCCGAAAAATGGGACATCGTGAGGGTGCAAAGGCGTTCAGAAAAATTGCCAGATACTGTAAGACCATAGGTATAAAATATATTACATTTTATGCATTTTCTACCGAAAACTGGAAGCGCCCTAAAGATGAAGTAGACGAGATAATGCGCCTTTTTGGCGAATATCTCAATGAAGCAGACGATTTCAAAAAGGATAAGACAAGAATAATATTTCTTGGAGATAAATCCGCCTTTAATGAAGATCTTCGCATCAGAATGGAAGAGATCGAAAGGGAGTCTGCGGTCTTTGATGAAATGACTATGCTGCTTGCCATGAATTACGGAGGCAGGGACGAGATCGCACGGGCTGCGAGAACAGCGGCGGAAATGGTACTGAAAAAGGATATAAAACCTTCCGATATCAATGAAAGTCTGCTTTCAAGTCTGCTTTACACCGGAGGTATCCCGGATGCAGATCTGATAATCCGTCCGAGCGGCGAGAAAAGGATATCAAATTTTCTTACATGGCAGTCGGCATATTCGGAATTGTATTTTACAGATGTTTTATGGCCGGATTTTACTGCAAAGGAGCTGGATAAGGCTCTTGAAGATTATGCTTCACGCAGCAGACGCTTCGGAGGAGTATAATGTCACAATATTTTAAAGGGATGTTTATTAAATGGTGACCCGTATTATTTCTGCGGTGGTCGGAATAGCGGTTGCAATAGGAGTGCTTTTTCTGTCCGATACACCGGTTTTCGATATTGCTGTTGCAGCAATATCGGTAATAATGATGTATGAACTTTTTTCAGCCGGAGACTGTAAAAAATTCAGATATCACAGCGCAGTATGCTATGCTTTTGCAGTCATAACGCCGTTTCTTGTTGAATATACTGATACGATGGAATTTATCTGGATATTTTCCGGATTTTGCACGCTTCTGTTATTTGCAGGATTTATTGCGCTGCACAAATCTATCAGCTATGAAAAATTCAGTTATATGATAACATCAACGATATTTTCCACTTTGCCCATGTGCTGCCTTATTTCAATGAAAAATCTTGATGATCTTCACGGGATATGTTATGTTATACTGTGCCTTGCAGGCGCGTGGCTGGGAGATTCAGGCGCTTATTTTGTGGGTACTTTCTTTGGAAAAAGAAAACTTTGCCCTGAGATCTCACCTAAAAAAACCGTGGAAGGCGCTGTGGGAGGAGTTGTCACAGTAGGGATAGTTTTTGTGCTGTACGCATTTTTCTATCATATGTATCAGGGATACAGAGGATATGATTTTGAAGTAAGTTATGTTTTTCTTGCTGCAATGGGATTTATATGCGGTATTCTCGGAATAATAGGAGATCTTTCCGCATCTCTTATAAAGAGACAGTACGGCATAAAGGATTTCGGAAATATAATGCCCGGTCACGGCGGTCTTATGGACAGGTTTGACAGCGTTCTGTTCGTTGCACCGTATATGCTGTTCGTTCTTAGCCATTTCCCACCATTCGTCTGAGGTCATAAATAATGCCAAAGGTAATAATTACGTGTGGAAAAATATGCTGCGGAAAAACAACATATGCAGAAAGATTGAGCAGGGAATACAATGCGGTTATACTTTCAATTGATGAATTTATGCTTGCATTGTTCGGACAGTATGCCGGTGAAAAGCATGACGATTATGTAAACGCACTGGAGAAAATATTGTTTGAAAAGTCCGCAGACATAGTCAGATCGGGAGCAAATGTTATTCTTGACTGGGGGTTCTGGACGAGAACAAAAAGACAGTATGCAAGAAAATTTTATGCTTCGCTTGATATTGAATGTGAGATCCATTATATAGATATTAACAGCGAAACATGGAAACAACGGCTCAGGGAGCGAAATGATCTGGTCCTGAATGGAAAAAGCGACGCTTATTACATTGATGATAACCTTATGCATAAGTTTGAAGATATATTTGAAACTCCGGCTGAAAGTGAAATTGATGTTTGTATAAAAGTTTGATGTGCGAAAGGAATGTTCTTCGGAATATGAAAACCATTTCTTTGATAGGTTCGACCGGTTCTATAGGTACGCAGACTTTAGATGTTTGCAGAAAACACGGCATTAAAGTAAATGCTCTTGCCGCCAACAGCAATACTGCGCTGTTGGAAGCTCAGGCACGAGAATTTTCCGTAAACGCCGTGTGTATTTTTGATAAGACGAGATACGGCGATATGAAAAGCAGACTTGCAGATACTGATATAAAGGTCTTGTCCGGAATGGACGGGTTATGCAATATCGCAGCTTCTGGTGAGCATGATCTGTTTGTAAATTCTGTGGTCGGAATGGTCGGGCTTCTGCCGACACTTACGGCTATTAATGCAGGTACGGATATTGCCCTTGCCAATAAGGAAACGCTTGTTGCCGGAGGACAGCTCGTTATGTCATCGGCAGCAGGAAAGGGTGTAAGAATATTTCCGATAGACAGCGAACATTCCGCTATATTCCAGTGTTTGCAGGGAAATAAGCATGAACAGATGAAAAAAATCATTCTTACCGCCTCCGGAGGACCGTTTTTCGGGAAGAAAAAAAAGGATCTTGAAAATGTTACCGTAGAACAGGCTCTGGATCATCCTAACTGGAGCATGGGAAATAAAATTACTATAGATTCCGCAACGCTGATGAATAAGGGGCTGGAATTTATTGAAGCCCACTGGCTTTTTGGTGTTGCTCCGGAAAATATTGAAATTGTTGTTAATCGTGAAAGCGTTCTTCATTCAGCGGTGGAATTTAATGACAATTCGGTAATAGGACAAATGGGAGTTCCGGATATGAAGATCCCGATCCAGTATGCTATACTTTATCCGGAAAGATTTGAATGTGATGTAAAGCCATTATCATTTACAGACTATGGAACACTTACTTTTGCCAAGCCCGATTATGAAACTTTTGATTGCCTCAGGAGCTGCATAGAAGCTATCAAGCGCGGCGGAGCGTATCCGTGTATAGTAAATGCAGTAAATGAAGAAGCCGTAAGGCTTTTCCTTGAAAAGAAAATTTCGTTTTTGGACATCGGAAGAGCCGTTTCGGATTCTCTTTCAGCTTTTGGTCATATGCCTGCTGACAGTTATGAGGATATAGAAAAAGCCGATAGAATGGCAAGAGAATTTTTGAAAAAACTATTTGAATGATCTCAGGCGCACGGTGCGGAGATTTTACGGATCTGCACGGTGTTTCCTTTGTTTTGTGAGGTATTATGAACGATCTGCTGTTTTTGAAAATTGCTGAAAAAACCGTTTCTGAAACAGAAACCGGTGTAATACGTGGATTGCATATCCCGGCTCCGCTGCTACTGTTTGGAGTTTTATTTTTCTGTCTTATCATAGTTATACATGAATTTGGGCATTTTATTGTTGCAAAAGCCTGTGGTATAAAGGTCGATGAATTTGCTATAGGAATGGGTCCGGTTATTTACAAAAAGCAGGGAAAGGAAACGCTTTTTACTCTGCGATTGCTGCCTATAGGCGGATTTTGTTCCATGGGTGAGGATATTGATGACGATGATCCTGATTCTTTCCGAAAAAAGCCTGTGCTTGCAAGGATCGCGGTGATCTCTGCCGGCGCAGTGATGAATCTTATACTTGGTTTTATTTTGTCAATAGTTATGATACTTGCGGACGGCGGAGCGGTCTCTTCAAGAATAGTATACTTTGCCGATGATGCGGTAAGTCCCGGCTATGGATTACAGCTCAATGACGTTATTACCAAAGTGAACGGCGTTAAAGTATTTTCGGTAAAGGATATAACTTATCAGCTTGGGAATGATGAAGACGGTATAATTGATTTTGTTGTAAAACGCGGCGATAAGACCGTAAAGCTGGATAATGTCCATTTTGCTACGGAAATTGATGAAGAAACAGGCAAAAAAACTCTTATATATGATTTTAAAGTTCAGAAAGAACGTGTTACAGCGGCAAATATAATTCCGTATGCTTTCAAAAATTCCGTATACTACGGAAGAATAGTTCTTATGTCGCTTGCAGATATGATCCGCGGAAAATATGGTATAAACGATCTTCAGGGACCTATAGGTATAGTTACCGTTATAGGAGATGTGGCGGAAGAAACGGGATTTGACATCAGCTTTTTGCTTGATATAGCAACGCTGGTCACGATAAATATAGGAATATTCAATCTTCTTCCCATACCCGCTCTTGACGGCGGAAGGCTCGTTTTTCTTATAATAGAGGGCATAAGGCGAAAAGCCTTAAAGGCGGAAACGGAGGGAATGATACATTTTGTCGGGTTTGCGCTGCTTATGATGCTTATGGTGGTCGTCACATTCAATGATGTAAAGAATATTTTCATAAAATAAGTTCCGGAAAGGAAAGTGCCGAAATGCGAAAGATCCGCACAGTAAAGGTCGGGAACTGTGTTCTTGACGGAAAACATATTTTTATACAGTCTATGCTGAATGTTCCTGCGTCTGATATAGAGGGCAGTGTAAGGCAGGCTGTCGCTCTTGAAAAAGCAGGCTGTGAGGTGATCCGTGCGGCTATTCCTGATGAAGCCGCTGTAAGGCTTATCCCTGCGATCAAAGAAGCCGTAGGGATACCTCTTGTGGCAGATATACACTTCAACTATAAACTTGCGCTTGAAAGCGCAGCGGCAGGTGTTGACAAAATAAGGATAAATCCCGGAAATATCGGCGACATGGAAAAGGTAAAACTTGTAGCAAAAACCTGCATGGAAAAGAATATTCCTATAAGAATAGGTGTAAATTCCGGTTCATTGGAGAAAGACATACTTGCAAAATACGGTTCCCCCACAGCAGAGGCTTTGGCGGAGAGCGCACTCGGTCATGCCGGGATACTGGAACGATGCGATTTCGGAGATATAGTTATTTCCATAAAATCTTCGGATGTTCCTACGATGATAAAAGCATACAGGATCATTGCGGAAAAGACGGATTATCCTCTGCATCTCGGAGTAACCGAAGCGGGAACAAAACGAATGGGAATAATAAAATCCGCTGTAGGGATAGGCTCGCTTCTTGCGGACGGTATAGGCGAAACCATAAGAGTGTCGCTTACAGCTGACCCGTGTGAAGAAATATATGCGGCAAAGGATATACTTTCGGCTGTAGGAAAGGGCAGAGGAGTACGGTTTGTTTCCTGCCCCACCTGCGGAAGAACAAAAATAGATCTCATCTCTCTGGCGGAAAAGACCGAGAAAGCGCTTCAAGGGATAAATAAAGATATCACTGTTGCCATAATGGGCTGCGTTGTGAACGGTCCCGGTGAAGCCCGTGAAGCGGATATAGGGATCGCAGGAGGAGACGGCTGCGCCGTTTTGTTCCGTAAGGGAGAGATAATCAGAAAAGTACCGGAAAATGAAATTCTGCCGGCGCTTATGGAAGAAATTGAAAAGCTGTAGGAATGGTGAAAAATGCTTATTAAGGAATTATTTTCCGATTATATATCTGTTATACCTAATTCAATAGGAAAGGGCGAACTGCTTAAATTATCATGTTCGGAAGAAGCAAGAGAACTGAATATTTTTGCTTCCTTTGAACATATTCAACAGCATGAAAGTATCCTTGATTTTGAAAATGCTATGAAAAAGGAGCTTATGCTGAACGTATTTACACTGAATTGCAGGTACGTTCCCTCTCTTTTTAATGAAAAGTGTATGCCCGATATCATTTCTTTGCTGAAGAAAAAAATATACGTTATAAACGGATATTTTGAGGGCGCTGAATATAAATTTTCTGATAATACGGTCGATATCGTAATAAAAAGCTCCGGAGGAGCTGTTCTCCAAAAAGCAAATGTGGATATTGAACTTGAAAAACTGATACGGGAAATTTTCTCAATTAACGTTAAGGTAATAATAAAGGGAAGTCAGTCAGCCGGCTTACAGGATAATTATGAAGAAAGAATTGCAGATGTCATTGCTTCAATGCCTATGCCTGATGATGTTCCGCCGGAAATGCCGGGCAATAATGCTGCAAATATGCAGGAGGACGTTCCGCAGTCTCCCGTTTTGACGGTGGATTTTAAAGATCTTCCGATACTTACCGACGGAGCAAAAGTAATAAAAGGACATACCATAAATTCTCCGGTCACAAATATTTCGGATATAAGATCCAAAATGGGCAATGTTACGGTCTGGGGCGACGTTTTCAGCTATGCTGACAAAACGATACGCACTAAAAACGGTGAAAAACGTGTGGTAACTGTCGGGATCACCGACTATACAGGCTCTATATCCGTAAAAAGTTTTGAAAGTACAGATGAAGAAAACTGTCTGGCTGCTTTTAAGAAGAACGGTACTGTACTTATAAAAGGACGGGTAGATTTTGATTCGTTTGATAATGAATTTGTTCTTAAACCCAATGATATAATGCAGGTGCAGAAAGCCGAACGCATGGACAATGCAGAATCAAAGCGTGTTGAACTGCATCTGCATACAAATATGTCTGCTATGGATGCGGTAACTCCGGCTGCAAAACTTGTGGAAAGAGCGTTTTCATGGGGACATAAGGCAATTGCGATCACCGATCATGGCGTTGTTCAGGCTTTTCCGGAGGCGGCAGACGCGGTGAAAAAAATACGCAAAAACGGCGGAGATTTTAAGATAATTTACGGCTGCGAGGCTTATTCGGTAAATGACTGCGAAAAAGCGGTCACAATATACGAGGATAAACAAATAAATGATGAAATGATCGTTTTCGATATTGAAACAACAGGATTTAGTCCTCAGACAGATCGTATAATAGAAATAGGCGCAGTAAGAGTAAGAAATCTTGAAATACTTGATACATTCCAGACTTTTGCAGATCCGGACAGGCATATTCCAGAAAGGATAACCGATCTTACCGGTATAAAGGACGAGATGGTAGCAGGAGCTCCCGGTCAGGAAGACGCTTTGAAAAAATTTATAGAATTTTGCGGAGATTCTTCTGTACTTATTGCCCATAATGCAGGATTTGACTGTTCATTTATACGAGCTGCCTGCAAACGATACGGTATAAAGTTCGATTTTTCTGTGATAGATACGGTCGTAATATCAAGGAGTATGCTTCCGCATCTTAAAAAACACAAGCTCGACAACGTTGCCAAGGAACTTGGACTTGGTGAGTTTAATCATCACCGTGCTGACGAAGACGCCAAAATGCTTGCAAGAATATATATAGTTCTTGCAGGAAGGCTTATTGAAGAAAACGGAATAACCCATATCAGCGCTATAAACAAATGCGTTGAAAATGTTGATCCTCGTTCGCTGCATACATATCATCAGATAATACTTGTAAAGGACGCTATAGGACTTAAAAATCTGTACAAACTTATTTCGTACAGCAATATAAAATATTTCAAAAGGAATCCGCGCATACCTATGTCCGAACTTATGGCGCACAGAGACGGTCTTATAGTAGGAAGCGCCTGCGAAGCAGGAGAGCTTTTTTCAGCCGTAAAGGACGGTCAGTCATGGGAAACTCTCAAAGATATAGCGCGTTTTTATGACTATCTTGAAATACAGCCTGTTTCAAATAATGCTTTCCTTATACATGATGAAGATCATCCGGAAATAAAATCGGTCGAGGATCTTCAGGATCTTAACAGACAAATTGTTCAGCTCGGTGATGAACTGGGAATACCCGTAGTTGCTACCTGTGACGTTCATTTTATGGACAAGTCTGACGCTATATTCAGAAAGATACTTACATATCAGAAATTTAAAAATTCCGGTGACGGGACTCTTTTGTACCTGCGGACTACCGATGAAATGCTGGAGGAATTTTCCTATCTGGGAAAAGAAAAGGCTTATGAGGTGGTAGTTACCAATACAAATAAGATAGCAGATATGGTAAATCCGGATATCGTACCTATTCCTCCGGGAACATTTACACCGGAGATCCCAGGTTCTGAGGAGGATCTTCAAAGGATATCATGGGAACGATGCAAGTCGATATACGGCGATCCCGTTCCGGAGCTTGTGGCAAAACGTCTTGACAGGGAACTTACTTCCATTATCAAGCACGGATTTGCTGTTCTTTACATGATAGCGCAAAAACTTGTAAAGAACTCTAACGATCATGGATATCAGGTAGGTTCGCGAGGTTCTGTAGGTTCGTCATTTGTGGCGTCTATGGCAGGTATATCGGAGGTAAATCCTCTGCCACCCCATTATGTATGCCCGAAATGCAAGCACAGCGAATTTATAACCGACGGTTCTGTAGGGTCGGGATTTGATCTGCCGCCAAAGAACTGCGAAAAATGCGGAACTCCTTATATCCGCGACGGACATGATATCCCGTTTGAAACATTTCTTGGTTTTGACGGAGACAAAGCCCCCGATATCGACCTTAACTTCTCCGGAGAATATCAGACGAACGCTCACCTTTATACCGAGGAACTTTTCGGAAAAGACAATGTATTCAAGGCGGGAACTATCGGTACAGTTGCCGATAAAACGGCTTACGGCTATGTTAAGGGTTATCTTGAAGACGAGGGTCTGACTGTTTCCAATGCCGAAATGAACAGACTGTCCATAGGCTGTACAGGAGTAAAGCGTACCACCAGCCAGCATCCCGGAGGAATGGTAGTTGTTCCTTCAAAGTTTGAAGTATATGATTTTACACCCGTACAGCACCCGGCAGATGATCCCGATTCAATATTCACAACAACTCACTTTGACTTCCATTCGCTGCACGATACTATTTTGAAACTTGATGAACTCGGACATGATGTTCCTACGCTTTACAAACATCTTGAAGATCTTACGGGAATAAAAACAAGTGATATTTTTGCCGGAGACGAAAAGGTAATAAGTCTTTGTACCTCTCCTGAGGCTCTGGGCGTAACGCCGGAAGATATTGACTGCGAGACCGGAACTCTTGCGATCCCTGAAATGGGCACCAATTTTGTGCGCAGAATGCTTATAGAAGCGCAGCCAAAGAAATTTTCGGATCTGCTTCAGGTCTCCGGACTTTCTCACGGAACTGATGTATGGACAGGCAATGCTCAGGAGCTTATAAAGAACGGCATATGTACGATATCAGAGGTTATCGGTACTCGTGACAGCATTATGACATACCTTATCTACCACGGTCTTGACCCAAAGCTGTCTTTCAAGATAATGGAGATCACCCGTAAGGGAAATGCTCCCAAACTGCTTACCGAAGAGATGAAACAGGATATGCTTGCGCATAATGTTCCTCAATGGTATATAGACAGTTGTATGAAAATAAAATATATGTTCCCTAAAGCGCACGCTGCGGCTTATGTTACTGCCGCTATGAAGCTGGGCTGGTATAAAGTGTATGAACCTCTTGCATTTTATGCTACTATCTTTTCCGTGCGCGGCGAGGATTTTGACTCCGAGACAGCTATTCAGGGACGCGCGGCGGTAAAATTCAAGATAGATAACCTTAAAAATATGGACAAGCGCACTGCCAAAGAAGACGCTACGCTTGAAACACTTATGCTTGTAAATGAAATGATGGCAAGGGGATTTGATTTTCTTCCTATAGACATATACAGGTCAGATGCAAAAAATTATGTTATAGAGGACGGAAAACTCAGAATGCCGTTCTGCGCTGCTTCGGGAGTCGGAGTCAATGCGGCAAAAGCAATATATGACGCCGTAAGAGAAGGAGAACTTCTTTCCATAGAAGAACTTCAGGAAAGAAGCGGAGTTTCCGGAGCTGTTATTGAAACTCTTGAAAGCGTAGGAGCACTTGATGCGCTTCCGAAATCTGCCCAGATGTCACTTTTTTAAAAAAAGGTATTGACATTGCTAAGATAATATGTTATCATAATGCTATGATACCAATTTACCACAATAAAGTAAAATGATTTATAAGGGAGATATCAATGAAACGTTATGACCTGCTTACCCCTGAGGGTACAAAAGACCTGCTTTTTGAGGACTGTGCCATACAGCGCGGTCTTGAGGAAAGATTATCAGAAATATTCAAATCAATGGGTTACTGCGAGATAGTTACTCCGGGACTGGAATTTTTTGATGTTTTTGACCTTAATTCCGTTTATTTTCCGCAGGAAAGTATGTACAAGCTTACCGATAATAAAGGCAGGATACTTGTTGTACGTCCTGATTCAACAATGCCTATAGCACGAGTAGCCGCTACAAGGCTCCGTGATGCCGAACTGCCGTTAAGACTTTTCTACTGCCAGAACGTGTACCGCAATAAACCGGCTATGCGCGGCAGAAGCGATGAGATACATCAGATGGGAATAGAACTTATCGGCTCCGATTCAAAACGTGCCGATCTGGAAGTTCTTACAGGAGCTATAGAGGTCCTTTCTTCAATGGAAAACGACAGCTTCCGCCTTGAGATCGGCGATATCGGTTACTTTAAGGCTCTTGTCGGAAAACTTGGCACTGATGAGGAAACCACCGAGCAGATACGCAGTCTTATCGAAGTAAAGAACTATCCTGCTTTGAACGATCTTCTTGACAGTATCGGAAAAAATGAGATAACCGACGCGCTTAAAACGCTTCCGAGGCTGTTCGGCGGCGAAGAAGTATTTGAAAAGGCAGAGAAGCTGTTTGACGGCGGCAAGGATATTATTTCCAAACTGCGCGGAATATATAATAGTATCACAGCAATGGGATACAAAGGAAAGATAACCGTTGATCTTGGTCTGGTAAATAAAATGGATTATTATACCGGAGTAGTTATAAAAGGATACCTTGAAGGATACGGTGATGCTGTACTTTCCGGCGGACGATACAATAAACTCCTTGCGGAGTTCGGGTATGACGTTCCGGCGACCGGATTTGCAGTAAATATAGATGCTGCGGCTAAGGTTATAAGACAATCGGCAGGATATTCCGCACCTGTTCCAAGCGTTATAGTTTTCGGCGAGGACGGATATGAAATAAAAGCTGTTGAATATGCAGGAAAACTGCGTAAAGACGGTCTTACTGCGGAATTTTCCGTATTTTCCACATTGGAAGAAACGCTCGGATATGCTGCTAAAAAGAAAATACATAAAGCCGTATGCGTTGGCAGTGAGATCAAGGAAATATGCGTAGGAGGTAATGATTAATGGAAAACGGAAACAGACCCCTGCGTATAGCTCTTACAAAGGGAAGGCTTGAAAAGGATACGGTAGGGCTGCTTGAAAAGATAGGATATGACTGCTCTGCTGTACATGACAAGGGCAGAAAACTTATTCTTCCGGTCGGTGATTCTATAGAAGTTGTCCTTGCAAAAGCCGCAGACGTTATAACTTACGTTGAAAACGGTGTGTGCGATATGGGCGTTGTGGGAAAAGACACGATCATGGAAATGAACGGCAAATTTTTTGAGATCGCCGACCTTGGATTCGGACGGTGCAAATTTGCTCTTGCAGGAAAGAAAGGCAGCGATTTTTACAGCGGCTATAATGTAAAAACCATAGCTACAAAATATCCTAATGTATCACGGGCTTTCTTTGAAAAGAAAGGAATGGACGTTGATATAGTAAAAATAGAGGGAAGCGTTGAACTTGCCCCACTGTTAGGGCTTGCCGACGCTATTGTGGATATTGTTGAAACAGGAACGACCCTTAGAGAAAACGGTCTTGAAGTATTTGAGGATATTTCCCCCATATCTGCAAGACTTATAGTAAACAGGGTAAGCCTGAAAATGCGTCAGCAGGAAATAGAATCGCTTATAACGCTTATTGAAGATAATTTATAATAATGGAGGCTCCGTAAATGATAAGAAAAATTATTGCAGACGGGAAAGCTGAAGCAGCTTTTCTCAAAGAAGTTGAAAAAAGAAACGGCGAGACCGATAAGAAAATTTCCGAGATAGTTTCCGAGATAATAGATAACGTCAGAGAAAACGGCGACAAAGCTGTAAAAGATTATACACTTAAATTTGACGGAAAACTTCCGCAGTATTATGAAGTTCCGCTTGACGTTATCCATGACGCTCTTGAAGAAGCGGACGAGGATTTTGTAAATGCGCTTCTGGACGCTATGGAAAATATTGCAGCTTTTCACCACAGGCAAAAAGAGCAGGGATTTATTGATCCTCATGACAATGGTGTTATTCTCGGACAGCGCGTGCGCGGTCTGGAAAGAGTCGGTCTGTATGTTCCCGGAGGAACGGCGGCATATCCTTCTTCTGTACTTATGAATGCCATTCCGGCTAAAATTGCAGGGGTTAAGGAAATTATAATGGTAACTCCGCCCCTTAAAGACGGAACGCCAAACAAAGATATACTTGTTGCGGCCTCCATATGCGGCGTCGACAGAGTATTCCTTGCAGGCGGAGCGCAGGCTGTGGCGGCTCTTGCTTACGGGACCGAAACGATCCCAAAGGTAGACAAGATCGTAGGTCCGGGAAATATTTTTGTTGCGACGGCAAAAAAACTTCTTTACGGCAAAGTTGACATTGACATGATAGCGGGACCAAGCGAGATACTTGTAGTTGCTGATGAAACGGCAGACCCCAAATATCTTGCGGCTGATCTTATGTCGCAGGCTGAACATGACAAACTTGCTTCGGCAATTCTTATTACAACAAGCGAAAAGATCGCGGACGAGACGATCTCCGAACTCGAAAGACAGGTACAGAACCTTTCCAGAAAGGAAATTATTGAAAAATCGCTTTCGGATTACGGTGCGATAATCGTTGCTGACTGTATTGACTGTGCAATTGAAATTGCAAACGAGCTTGCTCCCGAGCACCTTGAACTTCAGGTGGAAAATCCGCTTATGTATATTGGCAAGATAGATAACGCCGGTTCGGTATTCCTTGGAAAATATGCTCCTGAACCGCTGGGCGATTATTTTGCAGGACCTAACCACGTTCTTCCCACAAGCGGAACGGCAAGGTTCTTTTCACCGCTGTCGGTAAACAGTTTTACAAAGCGTTCGAGTTTTATTTACTATACCGAGCAGGCGCTTCTTGATGCCAAGGACGATATTGTCTGCATTGCCGAAAAAGAGGGTCTGACCGCTCACGCAAATGCCATAAAGGTCAGATTTGAATGATATCCCTGAAAGGAAAATTTTATGTACGAACTTAATTCAAAGCTAAAAAAAGTAGAGCCTTACGATCCGGTCGAGGGAGATTATCGCATAAGGCTCGACGCAAACGAATCTTACTACAATATAAACAACGAACTGGGAGATAAAATTGCCGAGGAAATAAAGAAGATCTCTCTTAACCGTTATCCCGATCCAATGGCGTCCGGAGCAATAAAGGCTTTTGCGGAATATTACAACATTCCCGAAAAATTTGTTACTGCCGGAAACGGTTCGGACGAGCTTATAAGCATAATTTCAGGCTGCTTTCTGGAAAAGGGCGATAAGGTCCTTACGATCTCTCCGGATTTCTCAATGTATGCTTTTTATGGAAGCCTTTACGAACTGAATGTTGAAACAATGCAGAAAGAGCCGAATTTGCAGATAAGTATTCCGAAAGTTATCAATTACTGCAAGGAAAACAAGATAAAGGCGGTAATTTTCTCAAATCCGTGCAATCCCACTTCTATCGGACTTCCTAAGACTGAAATTATCAGACTGTTAAAAAATGTTTCCTGTCTGGTGATAATAGACGAGGCATATATGGATTTCTGGGATCAGAGTATTCTGGACGAAGTTGAAAATTATGACAATCTGATAATTTTAAAGACCTGTTCAAAAGCTATGGGTCTGGCAGGGATACGAATGGGTTTTGCCGTTGCAGGAGAGACTATTACGACGGCTTTGCGGAGCGTAAAATCTCCATATAATACCGACACGATCTCACAAACCATATGCAAGACCGTTCTTTCGGAAAAATTGATCCTTGAAAGACTTTGCGGAAATATCATTGAAAGCAGGAAATATCTGCATGAAAAATGTCTGGAACTGGCAGAAAAACATTCACGCATAGAAAAAGTATTTGATTCGGTAACGAATTTTGTGTTTATAAAGACCTCCTGCGGAAAGGAAATTTGCGATAAGCTTCTGGAACGTTCAATTGCGATACGATACCTTGGAAGCTATATCCGCATTACCGCAGGAAGTCCGGAAGAAAACAACGAGGTAATTTCGGCAATTGACGAGATACTAACAGAGATCGAGGAGGAATGAGCTTTGAGAAATGCTGAGATCAAAAGAACTACCAAGGAAACTGATATTTTAGTAAAATTAGAGCTTGACGGAAGCGGAATAACCGATATTTCCACCGGGATAGGATTTTTTGACCATATGCTGACGGCGTTTGCCGTTCACGGCGGAATGGATCTTACGGTGAAAGTAAAAGGCGATCTGTTTGTTGACGGTCATCATTCCGTTGAAGATACCGGTATCGTTCTGGGCAAGGCTTTCAATCAGGCTATAGGAGATATGAAAGGCATAACACGCTACGGAACTGCGTTCATTCCCATGGACGAAGCATTGGGCTTTGCAAGTATTGACATAAGCGGACGTCCTTACCTCGTTTTTAATGCAAATTTTGCTGACGACAGAATAGGAGAGTTCGACACCTGTCTTACGGAAGAATTTTTCCGTGCATTTGCTTATAACGCCGGTATCACGCTTCATTTGAAATGCGAATACGGAAAAAACGACCACCATATTGCAGAAGCTATTTTCAAGGCTGCCGCCCATGCTTTGAAAGACGCTAAGGAAATTTCCGGAAACAGTATTCTTTCCACTAAGGGAGTGTTATAATGATCGCGGTAATTGATTACGGAGCGGGAAACATTTTCAGTGTAAAAAATGCTCTTGATCATCTTGGATATAAAAATATTCTCACCAAATCGGAAACGGACATCAGGAATGCCGACGCGATCATTCTTCCGGGAGTAGGTGCGTTTCCGTGGGCAATGAAAATGCTCTCGGACAGCGGACTTATTGACACAATAAAAACAGAAGCAAAGAAAAAACCTTTTCTGGGCATTTGTCTGGGAATGCAGCTTCTTTTCGACAAAGGCTTTGAATTTGAAGAATGTAACGGTCTTGGTCTTATTCGCGGATATGTGGATAAAATAAACGAGCCTGAGCTTGTAATTCCGCACATGGGCTGGAACAAACTGGAGATAAACCATGATTGTCCGCTTTTTAGCGGACTCTCCGAGGACGAATATGTTTACTTCGTTCATTCTTACAAGGCGTTTTGTGATGATGAAAACCTTTTTGCTTACTGCGAATACGGACATAAAATCCCGGCGCTTGTGTCGGACGGTAAAACCGTTTTCGGTGCGCAGTTCCACCCGGAAAAAAGCGGAAAGACCGGTCTGAAGATCCTTGAAAATTTCGTTATGCTTTCGGGGGAGGGAAAATAAATGCTTGCAAAAAGAATAATACCCTGTCTTGACGTCCGTGACGGAAAGGTCGTAAAGGGAGTGAACTTCCAAGGCATAAAGGAAGTTGGCGATCCCGTTGAATGTGCTTATGAATACAATTTACAGGGCGCGGACGAGATAGTTTTCTATGATATAACCGCTTCCCACGAGGGGCGGGGGGTAATGCTGGACGTTGTCCGCAATACCGCTAAAAAGGTTTTCGTTCCCCTTACCGTGGGCGGCGGGATAAAAACGGTCGACGACATTCGGGAAACGCTTCGTGCGGGTGCGGATAAGGTCTCCGTTAACTCCCAAGCGGTGCGGGATCCCATGCTTATAAAAGAGGGCGCGGATATTTTCGGTTCGCAGTGTATCTGCGTGGGTATCGACGCGAAAAAGGTTTCCGACGGCAAATGGACGGTCTATATCAACGGCGGGCGTATCGACATGAAGCTTGATCTTATCGACTGGGTAAAGCAGGTCGAACAGCTTGGCGCGGGGGAGATATGTCTCAATTCAATTGATACCGACGGCGTTCGGGAGGGCTTTGACATTCCCATGCTGGACGCGGTATGCAAGGCGGTGAAAATTCCCGTAATAGCCAGCGGCGGCGCGGGAAAGCTTGGGGATTTTGCGGACGCGTTTCTGAAAACCGACTGTTCGGCGGCTCTGGCGGCGTCTCTTTTCCACTTTAAGGAACTGACCGTTGAACAGGTAAAAGACGATTGCCGCGCTAAGGGAATAAGGATAAGGTAATGGAGGACAGGTACGTTCGGAAACTTTTTCTTGTGGGAAATG
>CANQZR010000018.1 GCA_947628405.1 uncultured Clostridia bacterium | reverse complement strand
AGTTATTAAGAAGGAAGTTTGATCTTGCTTTAAGGAAGCCGGAGAAGGAGTGATCCTTTTCCGGCTTTTTTATAAAGATCTCAAAAAAAGCGCAAATTATTTGAGTTTGAAACTGATTGACTTTAAATTCTGATTTATCTCAACTCTTAATATTCAACATTAACAAAAGGAGGGGATCGGCGTGTCGGTAGAAATAAGATCTGTTATAAACGGTTCGCCGGTTTCCGGAAAGGGAATAAAGGCGGGAGATATCCTTGCCGCAGTAAACGGTCACGAGATAGAGGACGTTCTTGACTATATGTTCTATTCAGCCGAAAGGATCGTAAAGCTGGAAATAATTTCAAACGGCGAAAAGAAAACGGTTATCGTCCGCAAAAGCGAGTATGATGACCTCGGTCTGGAATTTGAAACGTTCCTTATGGACAAAAAGCAAAGCTGCTGCAATAAGTGCATATTCTGCTTTATAGACCAGATGCCGCCGAATATGCGCGAAACTCTTTACTTCAAGGACGACGACGCGCGCTTATCATTTTTGCAGGGCAATTATGTTACACTGACTAACCTTTCACAAAAGGATATCGACAGAATAATACAGATGAAACTTTCAATAAATATTTCCGTTCATACAACAAACCCCGAACTTCGCTGCATGATGATGAACAACCGTTTTGCAGGAGAAAAGCTTGATTATCTCCGTCAGTTTGCGGAAGCAGGAATTTCTATGAACTGTCAGATAGTTCTCTGCCCCGGAATAAATGACGGCGCAGAACTGGAGCGGACGCTTACAGATCTGGGAAAACTTATGCCCAATATTCAGAGCATTGCCGTTGTTCCGGTGGGACTGACAAAATTCCGTGATGGGCTTTATCCTCTTACGCTTTTTGACAAGGAAGGCGCAGGAAAGACTATTGATCTGATAGAAAAATTTCAGAAAAAATTCCTTGAAAATTATGGAACACGTCTTGTTTTTCCTGCTGATGAATTTTATATAACTGCTGAACGCGAGCTTCCCAATGCAGAATTTTACGAGGATTATTCCCAATATGAAAACGGCGTGGGAATGATGCGTTCGCTTATAGACGAGTTCGAGGACGCTTTTGAAAACGCAGAAAATGTGGGAATTTCCAATGTTTCAATAGTAACGGGTGCGCTTGCATATAAATTTATTGCAGCAATGGTTGAAAAAGTGCATGAAAAGTGGCATAATATAAATTGCAGAGTATATAAAATAAGGAATGACTTCTTTGGAGAGACCATAACCGTTACCGGACTTATAACCGGACAGGACCTTATTGCACAGCTTAAAGGAAAACCTCTCGGTGATACGCTGCTTATTTCATCAAATATGCTGAAGGCTGACGAGGATATTTTTCTTGATGACATTACTCTGACCGATGCCGAAAAAGCTCTCGGCGTAAAGATACGAAAGGTCTCAAACGACGGATATGAACTTTTTGATGCGGTAACGGGAAATTAAAGGAGATGATAACATGGCTTTGCCAATAGTTGCGGTGGTAGGACGTCCGAATGTGGGCAAATCTACGCTTTTCAATAAACTGGTGGGAAAACGTCTTTCAATTGTGGAGGATACCCCGGGCGTTACCCGTGACCGCATTTATTCGGAATGTGAGTGGAGAAACAGGAAATTTATGGTGGTAGATACCGGAGGTATCGAGCCGAACAGTGAGGACGTCATCCTTAAACAGATGAGACGTCAGGCGGAGCTTGCAATTGAAAAAGCAGATGTTATCGTTTTTCTTACAGATGTACGCATAGGCGTTACCGCAGACGATCACGACGTTGCCACTATGCTCCGCAAAAGCGGTAAGCCTGTTGTCCTTTGTGTAAACAAGTGCGATTCTATCGGCGATCCGCCGCCGGAATTTTATGAATTTTACAGTCTGGGGCTTGGCGATCCGATAGCCGTTTCTGCGGCTCACGGTCACGGTTCGGGAGATATGCTGGACGAAATTTTCAAGCATTTCCCAGAAGAAGGACCCGAAAATGATGATGAAGATCATATCAAAGTAGCTGTTATCGGCAAACCGAATGTTGGTAAATCTTCTCTTATAAACCGCATTGCAGGTGAAGAAAGAGTGATAGTTTCCGATATTGCCGGAACGACGCGCGACGCTACAGATACAACGGTGGAAAATTCTCACGGAAAGTATATATTTATTGATACTGCCGGCATACGTAAAAAGTCTAAAGTTCTTGAAAAGATCGAACATTACAGCGTTCTTAGAGCATATATGGCTGTAGATCGTTCCGACGTCTGTGTGATCCTGATCGACGCAACGGTCGGATTTACCGAACAGGATTCAAAAGTTGCAGGTTATGCTCACGAACAGGGAAAAGCCTGCATTGTTGCCGTCAATAAATGGGACGCTGTGGAAAAAACAGACAGCACTATGGACGAGTTCAAAACAAAGCTATCGGAAAATTTCAGCTTTATGTCATATGTTCCGTTCATATTTATTTCGGCAAAAACAGGACAGCGTGTAGAAAAGCTGTTTGACATGATAAATGATGTAAACAGACAGAACAGCATGAGAGTTTCCACAGGAATGTTGAATGATGTTCTTGCATATGCCACAACAAGAGTCCAGCCGCCGTCCGATAAGGGCAGAAGACTGAAAATTTACTACATGACGCAGCCGTCAACAAAACCGCCTACGTTTGTGACATTTGTAAACAGAGCGGACTTGTTCCACTTCTCATATCAGAGATATCTTGAAAACCAGATACGACAGACTTTTGGTCTGGAGGGAACGCCAATACGGTTTATTGTCCGTGAACGCGGAAAAAATGATGATAAATAATTAATGGGAGTTATTAACTATGGTCAAACTTATTATTGCAGGAATACTTTCGGTAATTGTTTCCTACCTGCTTGGAAGCTGCAACTCGGCTATAATCGTTGTAAAACTTCTCAAGCATGAAGATATACGGGAACATGGCAGCAAGAATGCCGGACTTACAAATACTTTCCGCTGTTACGGAAAATTCCCCGCGCTGCTTACTCTGCTGGGAGATCTTGCAAAAGGGATCGTTGCAGTCCTGATAAGCATACTGATATTCCGTATTTTTGTGGGAGCGGACGGCTTCGACGAAAAGACAGTCGGTTACATATCGGGCATAGCCGCTATTCTGGGACATATTTTCCCCATATATTACGGCTTCAGAGGCGGAAAGGGAATACTTGTTTCCTGCTCGATACTGATAGTTATTGACTGGCAGACGTTTGTAATAATCATACCGTTTTTTATCATTGTGCTGCTTATATCAAAATATGTTTCGGTAGCGTCGATCTCCTCGGCAATATTTTACCCGATACTGACATTCCTGCTCCACTATTTTGTGGAAGACCTCAGTCTTGACCTTTGTATAACCCATACCGTTCTTGTAGCAATTACAAGCACGCTGCTGATATATATGCATAAAACAAATATACAGCGGTTGAAAAACGGTACGGAAAATAAATTCATCAAGAGCAGATCTGAAAAATCAGGCGGAAAGGAAGAATAATATGGCAAAATTTACTATTCTTGGAATGGGCGGCTTCGGATTGAGTCTGGCGGTAATGCTTAACAACTTCGGACATGATGTGACTGTATGGTCGGCTTTTGAACAGGAAGTCGACGATATAAAACGCGACGGTGAAAACAAGCAAAAACTGCCCGGAGTAAAGATCAGCGACGAAATAATCCTTACCAACGATATAAATTCCGTTTCCGGAGCAGAAATAGTTATTTTCGGAATACCAACAGGAAAAGTAAGAGAAGTTGCGCAAAAAGCAGCTCCGCATATTTCTCCGGAAACCGTCATTGTAAATACAGGAAAGGGTCTTGAAGAACCTTCGCTTAAAAGAATGAGCGAAGTTCTTGAAGAAGAGATACCAAACAACCCTATTGTTGTCCTGAGTGGTCCTTCCCATGCAGAGGAAGTCGCTCTTGGTATCCCTACTACCGTGGTAGCTGCATCTAAAGATCATAAATATGCCGACTATATACAAAGCGTAATGTCAAATAATACTTTTCGTATATATATCAACAGTGATGTTGTAGGCTGTGAGCTGGGCGGTTCGTTAAAGAATATAATCGCTCTTTGTGCCGGGATCTGCGACGGCATGAGTCTTGGCGACAACACTAAAGCCGCTCTTATGACAAGAGGGATCACGGAGATCGCCCGTCTTGGCGTTGCTTTGGGAGGAAGAAGCGAGACTTTTGCAGGACTTACGGGAATAGGCGATCTTATCGTTACCTGCACAAGTATGCACAGCCGCAACAGACGCGCGGGAATACTGATAGGTCAGGGAACAACACCTGAAGATGCAGTAAAGCATGTCGGAACGGTCGAGGGTTACATCTGCACAAAAGCGGCTTATGAACTCGCCCGGAAAGTGGGGGTTGATATGCCTATCACCGAACAATGCTATAATGTTCTTTTCAACGGTTTAAGCGCAAAATCCGCTCTTACGAATCTTATGGGCAGACCAAAGCGCCATGAAGCTGAGACAGTCTGGGTAGATAAGGCATAATATATTTTTATATTGATTTTTGCTCCTTTTATGTTGTTGAGGAGCAGCTGTCATAACATAATATGAATACGTCACAGATCCGTTTTCGGAGGAAATTCCGGAAACGGATCTTTTTGCGTTCTATGATCCTGTCAAGCTGCATAGTATTGAATATACGGATCGCAAAGGAGAGGTGGACGTGAAAAAAGAGGAACTTACCTGCTATTTCAGCGGAGAGATAGGTAAGGCGGTGCGGAATATTTCCAACGGATCTTTTGAGGATATCTGCGAGATACGTTTGCGTGTGGGACGCCCGGCGGCGGTAACATTAAAAAATTCTATAAGGTATATAATGCCGGACGGAAACCTTACATACGCTTCGGAGACCGCTCCGAAAATTTCACCGGAAGATATAAAACGAACTTTTGAGGCTGTCTGTCAGTATTCGATACACAGTTATCAAAATGAGATCTCCGAGGGCTTTATAACCGTTAAAGGCGGTCACCGCGTCGGGATCTGCGGAACGTTTTCCGGCGGAACGGTAAAAAATATCAGTTCGCTGAATTTCCGTGCTGCAAGGGAAATCGTAGGCTGCTCGGACGAGCTTTTCGGACAGGTTTTCGGAAACGGTGTTTGCAGCCTGCTCATAGCCGGTCCTCCGGGTTCGGGAAAGACGACTATTTTACGGGATATTTCCCGTAAAATGGGAAAAAGTTACCGAACGGCGCTTATAGATGAACGCGGAGAACTTGCGGCAGTATGGAACGGCGTTCCGCAGAATGATATCGGTATAAATACCGATGTTTTTGACGGTTATAACAAATCGGACGGTATAATGACTGCTGTACGGGTAATGTCACCGCAGGTGATAATATGCGATGAAATAGGTCCCGATAAAGATATTGAAGCGGTAGAGAATGCTTCATACAGTGGGGTATGTATTATTGCATCTATACATTCTTCGTCATTGGACGAGCTTGAACATAAAGGCATAAAACGTAATATATTCGGGAATATAGCAATTCTTTCAAAAACCGGAGCACCTCCGAAGATCATATTTTCTGAAAGGACGGACAAAAATGCTTAAAGGTATCTGCATAATGATCATTATTTTTACATCATCTTTCGGCGGATTGTATTTTTCGTCTGCACTAAAAAACAGAGTGATATCTCTTAAACTGATAAATTATATGCTGGAAGAAATTTACATAATGATAGAATACCGTTCCGCAACGGTGTATGAAATAGCAGAAGCATTAAGGCAGGACAGCAGATTTAAGGAGCTTGGATTTCTTAAAGAATTACAGTTTTCTCCGGAAAGATCCTTTCAGCAGAGTTGGTGCGAAGCAGTGGAAAAAAACAAACCCTGCGGTCTGAAGAAAAAAGATCATGAACTGCTTATTAATATAGGCAGGAAACTTGGCACAAGCGATATTGAAGGACAGCTCGGAGCGGTCAGACACAGGCAGGCTGAAGCGGAAGCGGCTGTTTCGGAAGCTGAGGAAGAATATTCGCAGAAAGCAAAACTTTATCGTTCATTGGGCGTCCTGACCGGCGTTTTCATCTCAATAATGCTTATTTGATAGGCTGCTGAGGAGGTTTATATCGTGGAGCTTGATCTGGTTTTCAGGATCGCCGGAGTCGGGATCATTGTGGCGGTGCTGAGTATGCTGCTTAAAAAGGCTGACAGGGACGAATATGCCATGATGGTAACGATCGCAGGACTTATTGTAGTTCTGGCGATAATAATAAATGAAATATCCGAACTTTTTGAGACTGTAAAAGCGGTGTTTGGGTTTTAAAAAATACGGTGATTAATGTGAAGATAGTTTCAATTGCAGGACTTTGCATAGTTGCGGCGATATTATGCAAGCTGTTTTCTTCCGAAGGAAAGGAATATGCGCTGTATATAAAAATAGCAGCAGCGGCTTTGATAATGTCGTCGGTCATAATATATATTTCTCCCATTGCGGACACCATAAGGAATATCTATGAAAAAGCCGGCGCGGACAAGGAATATCTTACAATTCTGTTCAAGGCGCTGGGCATATGCTATATAACGCAGTTTGCCTGTGATATGTGCAAGGACAGTGGGGAAAATGCACTTGCTTCACATGCTGAGCTGGCAGGGAAGATATCGCTTATGCTTATTGCTCTTCCGCTGATAGATACACTTGCTGATATGGTTGACGGTTTTGTGTGAGGATAATAAAATGAAAAGATTTTTATTGATAATGCTGATATGTTCTGCTTTTTTTGCAGTATCTGCCGGAGTCAGAGCATATGCGGAAGAAGCCGCGGACATATCTGAGGAACTTAATATAGACACCGGAAGTCTCGGAGACGACCTTACCCCGGAAGTAAGGGAATTTATTGATGAAAACGGCATAACTCCTGATAATACCGATGCAATGACAAATATAACTCCTTCGGAAGTTTTTAAATATATATGGGAAACATTCAAAGGATCGGCAGTCCGACCTTTAAAAATACTGGCTTCTATGATGGCAGTAATACTTATAGCTGCTGTAATAGAAAGTATGGAGGACAGTATTTCCAGCAGATCAATGTCAAAAATTTTCGGAGTGATAAGTGTTCTGGTATCTGTTGGAATAATTTCATCGGCTGTTTCGGAATGTATATCATCTGCGGCTGACGCACTTGATTCCGGCGGAATGTTTATGATAGGCTATGTGCCGGTATTTGCAGGGATAACGGCTTCATCAGGCAGCGTTACTTCCGCGGTGATATACAATATGCTGGTACTTATGGCAGCCGAAATTTCCGTTCAGATATCGGGCGAAATAATTGTTCCGGCATTATCGGTATGTATGGCTATGGGGATAGTTGAAGCAATAAATCCTGATTTTCACCTGTCCGGTATAACCGAAGCCATAAAAAATGTTGTAACATTTGTTATGGGCTTTATAATGACTATATTCCTCGGACTTCTTTCTCTGCAAAGCATAGTAGGAGCTTCGGCAGATACTATAGGCGTAAAAGCAGCAAAGTTTGTGGTATCGAACTTTGTTCCTGTAATAGGCGGCGCTGTGGCCGATACATATACGACGGTAAAAAACAGTCTCGGGCTGCTGCGCGGAGGAGTAGGTTTTTTCGGCATAGCCGTGATCTTCATAATGATACTTCCGCCGGTGTTGGAAGCACTGTCAATGAAGCTGACTTTTATGGCGGCAGGCGTTATTGCAGAACTTTTCGGCGTTCCTCAGATAAAAATACTTATGAAGAATACCAACTGGATACTGTCAACGGTGTTCAGTATACTTGTATCATTTTCAGTTATGCTGATAATATCTACGGCAATACTTATGCTGGTGGGATTGAATATTTCTTAGAGGAAGGATAAAATGGAAACTTTCAGAGCAATGGCGGGAGCAGCATGCTTTCTTGGCATAGTGATAACAGTATTCAGTTCGCTGTATCCGTCGGAAAAATTTGCCAAGCAGATGAAAATTATTTTTTCGCTCATATTCATATTAAGTGTTGCAAAACCTGTTATCGGCGGAAAGATAGTTCTTCCTGAAATGGGAGAGACTGTTGCCGCAAGTACGGAAAGATATGAAGCTATGAATGAAGAAACTTATGATTATTTCATACGTTCCGTTGAAAGCAATATAAGCGCTTCTCTGGAGGTTTTGCTCAACGAAATAAATATTTATCCGGATAAAATCGAGACAAGTATAAATATTTCGGACAGCGGCAGCATATCTATTAATGAGGTCAGATTATTTATGGAGGATACGGACAAATTCCCGGAAGCAAAGGAGCGCATATGCAAAGCGATAGATAATGATGTAAAGGTGACGGATTTTACAAGCAACAGTGAAATATCATCGGAATAAAAAAGTTACATAAAGAAAAGAGTGGTATTAAAGTGCAGGATATTCTTGATAAATTAAGGGATATCGTAAAAAAACCAATATTTCTTAAAGTTTCGGCTGCAATAGGTATTATTATGATAGTGATAATTCTGATATCCGATATTTCCGGTGGGGACGACAGCTCGGAAAAACGTCCAACAGACAAGATCAGCTTTGAAAGTGCGGATATTTATGCGGCAGGAACGGAAGAAAGACTTTGTGCCATGCTTTCTGAAATAGAGGGCGTAGGAAAGGCGAAGGTAATGCTTACCATAACTTCAACGGAAGAGTATGTTTATGCCGAAACACAGAAAACAGGCTCTTCGCAGTCTGAAAACAGTTATGTGATAATAGATAACGGTTCACAAAAGGAGGCGTTGCTGAAAAAGATCAATAATCCCGCAGTAAGCGGAGTTCTGGTAGTATGCGAAGGAGGCGATGACCCTAAAGTATGCGAAAAGGTCTATATTGCCGTTTCAACGGCGCTGAATATTCCCACAAATAAAATATATGTGGCGGAAATGAAATAGGAGGAACTTTTATGAGAAAACCCAATCTTATCATAGGAAAAAAACATATAATCCTTGCTTGCCTTACTCTTATACTCGGAGCGGCGATCTACATGAATTATGCTTTTTCAACGGCTGAACAGGATATAACTTCCGCTGATGCCGAAACGGAAAGCACCGAAGCGGTAAATTACGGTGACGCGGCGTTTGTAAGCACGGACGGAGAAAGCGATTATTTCGCTCAGGTACGCCTTGCAAGAATGACATCCAGGGACGAAGCTGTAGAAACTCTTGCCAGCATACTTGGCGGCGGAGACCTTTCTGATGAAGAATCGGCTTCATATACAAACGAAGCGGTAAATCTTTCACGCCTTTCCGAAAGCGAAAGCACTATAGAAAATCTTATCAAAGCGCAGGGCTTTGAGGAGTGTGTAGTGTACCTGAACGGTACTACAGCCAACGTAGTAGTCAAGTCAGAGGGGCTTGTTCCGTCCGAAGCAGCTCAAATTAAAGACATTTTATTAACAGAAGTGACAATTCCTGCAGAAAATATTAGAATTTTTGAGGTTAAGTAGTTGTGTCTTTCAAAAAAATTTGGTATAATAGTATTGTATAAGAATTTTTTGAAAGGCTGACTGTAAAAAAATACCTGTCAGCCTCACATCAGGAGGTAGTTTGCAATGAACAAAAGTTCTGGATCCAAGGCTGACAGCGTTAAGATCTCGGAAGATGTCATTTCCAAAATTACGGAATCTGCCGTAAGCGGAGTTGATGGAGTATGCGGTCTGGCAAATCCTAAAAAAAGCCCGATGTCCTTTCTGATGAGATCCTTTAAGCCGCCTGTCAAGATCAGAATGAACGGAGGTTCCGCTGAAATTTCCGTAAGCATAGCTGTATCGGATTCCTGTAAGGTAAGATCTGCCGCTGAAAAAATACAGAAGCAGGTCAAGGAAGATGTACAGAACATGACAGGTATAGCCGTTACAAAGGTCAGCGTATATGTAAAGGATATCATTTTCGGAACAGAATAATATATTAAGCAGGCTCTCGCATTTGGAGAGGGCTTGCTTTTCTGCGTTTGTTTGAACGGGAAAGGGGATATAAAATGAAAAGAAGTGAAGTAAGAGAAGCGGTATTTTTCCTTACTTTTGAAAAAATGTTCGGTGACAGCACGGCGGACGAGATACTTGATACTGCTTATGAAGCTGATATTTTTGAAATAAATGATGATGTGGAAAAATTTTTCAAAGCTGTAGACGAAAAAACCGAGCAGCTTGATAAAGTCATCGCGGAATTCAGCGAAACAAGACAGATAAGCCGTATCCCAAAGGTCTCTATGGCAATACTCAGGATCGCAGTTTATGAAATGATGTTTGATGACACCGTTCCTGATAATGTCGCCATAAGCGAAGCTGTGATACTTACAAAGAAATTTGCCTATGAAACGGACGTTCAGTTCGTTAACGGACTTCTGGGAGCTTTTTTCCGCAGCAAAGGAAAGAAAAATGAAAATTCTGGGACTTGATACAAGCAATTATACAACTTCAGCGGCTTTATATAATACTGAAAACGGGAAAATTACCGCGTCGGGAAAGCTCCTGCCGGTAAAAAAGGGCGAGCTTGGTCTTAGGCAGAGCGATGCGGTCTTTCACCATACAAAGCAGCTTCCGGAGGTCGTATCGGACGTTTTTAAAAATGAAAAAGAAATTCCTGCCGCAATAGGGGTTTCCGTCCGACCGAGAAATATTCCCGGTTCATATATGCCATGCTTCCTTTGCGGAGAGGGACTGGCGGATTCAGTATCCGGGATATGTGGGATACCGGTGTATAAAACTTCTCACCAGATAGGGCATATACTGGCGGCGCTTTATTCTTCGGACAGGCTTGATCTTGTGCGTAAGCGGTTTATTGCTTTTCATGCAAGCGGCGGAACTACGGATTGTCTCATTTGTGGACCTGACGATGAAAATATCCTTGATATCACAGAGGCAGGCACTTCTCTTGATCTTAAAGCAGGACAAGCAGTAGATCGTGTGGGACTTATGCTCGGGCTTGACTTTCCCTGCGGAAAACAGCTTGAGGAGCTTGCTTTGAAAAGTACGGAGCATTTCCGCATAAGACCAGTTATCAAAGACGGCAATTGCTGCCTTTCCGGCTTGGAAAACAAATGCAGGACAATGCTGGATAACGGTTCTGCACCGGAAGATATTGCTTTGTACTGTATTGAATATATTTATGCTTCCGTAAAGAGCATGACGGAATATGCGCTGAAAAAATACGGATCGCTGCCGGTCGTTTTTGCCGGAGGTGTAATGTCGGATAAAATTATAAGAAATAAACTTGAAAAAGACTTTGAGGCATATTTTGCCGAACCTGCCTTTTCTTGTGACAACGCTGCCGGAATTGCCGTTTTTGCGGCGCTGAAAGGAGATCTCATATAATGACGGTCACGCAGGTAAACAGGTATATCGCATTCAAGCTGAAAGAGGATAAAAATCTTAAAGGGATACTTGTTTCCGGAGAAATATCGAATTTCAGATATTACGAAACGTCCGGACATATATACTTTACCTTGAAAGACAGTGAAAGTTCTATAAGATCGATAATGTTCAGAAGTTATGCTTCCCAGTTAAAATTCATGCCGGGAAACGGTATGAGCGTTATTGTAAAAGCAAATGTTCAGGTATATGAAAAGGACGGGGCATATCAGCTGTATGTCTCGGATATGCAGCCTGACGGCATAGGCGCTCTCCATATGGCTTGTGAACAGCTCAAGGAAAAACTTTGCAGTGAAGGTATATTCGACGAAGAACACAAGAAGTCCATACCGGAAATGCCGGAGAATATCGGGCTGATAACTTCTCCGGAAGCTGCCGCTCTTCAGGACATGTTAAGAATAATATCTGCCAGATTCCCGATAGCTAAAATAACCGTATTTCCTTCACTTGTACAGGGTGCTGATGCGCCAGCTTCGCTTTGCAGAGCAATAAAATTTGCCGACAGCAAAGATCTTGATCTTCTTATATGCGGACGCGGCGGAGGTTCATTTGAAGATCTTATGGCGTTTAATGACGAAAAACTTGCAAGATGTATATACGATTGCAGAACACCGATAATTTCGGCTGTAGGACATGAAACAGATACTTCAATATCGGATCTTGCGGCTGATCTGCGCGCGCCTACTCCGTCTGCGGCGGCGGAAAAGGCTGTTCCGGATAAAAACGTACTGATGGACCGTTTTGATGAAATGAAAAAAATGCTGGATAACGGCATAATTTCACATATAGAAAATAAATTTCATATGCTTGATCTGCTTTCAAGGCAGATAGAAAGTTTATCGCCCGAAGGAAAGATAAGCGCATCTTTCGGTAAAATAGATATCTATAAAAAAAGACTGAATGATCTGTATAGAATGAATATTGATAAAGCAGGTGCGGCTATTGCCGAAAAAGCCGCAAAACTTGACAGTTTAAGTCCGCTGAAAACATTGAGCAGAGGTTATTCGCTCATATATAAGGATAAAAAACTGATAAGTTCCGCCGGAGAATTATCAGACGGGGATATAGTCAGAATGAGATTTTCTGACGGAGAGGTCTATGCGGAAGTAAAAGAAAGGATATGACAATAACATGAGTTTTGAACAGTCAATAAAAAAGCTCGAAGAAATAATTTCAAAGCTGGAAAATAACGATATATCACTTGAAGACTCAATATCGGCGTACCGTGAGGGCGTTCAGCTTCTGGAAAGCTGCCGCAGACAGCTTGAAGAGGCTCAGATGCTCGTTACGGTCGAAGATGTTCCGGAAGAAATGTGAATATCTATGAGGGGGAAAGCATAATGAGCGGTATTGCCTTTACAGATGCGGCTGAAGCTCGTTTCAGCGAGCTTGTAGGCATGACGGAAGCGCATCTTGAAAAATTAAGGATAAAAGCATTGGAAGGTACTGCGGAACAATCAAGGATAGTCGATGCAATGTGGTATTCGGTATCTGCCGGAGGAAAACGAATCCGTCCCGTGTTGACGCTGGAATTTTGCAGATCATGCGGAGGAACAGAACAGCAGGCGCTTTCGGCTGCGTGTGCACTGGAAATGATACATACATTTTCACTTATACATGATGATCTTCCTTGTATGGACAACGACGATTTCAGACGCGGAAAGCCGTCCTGCCATAAAGCATTCGGAGAAGCGGAGGCTTTGCTTGCGGGAGATGCACTGTTAAATCTTGCTTATGAAACTATAGCAGGTGATGAGAGCCTTTCAGCCGGGATAAGAACGGCTCTTGTATGCGAACTTTCACGCTGTACCGGAATATCAGGAATGATAGGCGGACAGGTGATAGATACCACATACAGCGGTGAATTTGATGAAAAACTGCTCCTTGATATGTATTCCATGAAAACAAGCGCATTGCTGAAAGCCGCTTGCAGAATGGGGTGTATTGCCGCAGGTGCGGATAATGAACATATCTGTGCTGCGGAACGATATGCAGAAAACACAGGGCTTGCTTTTCAGATCATAGATGATATACTTGATATGACGGGAGATGAAAAGCTGCTTGGCAAACCGGTAGGAAGCGACGCTCAGAACGGAAAATCGACTTATGCTTCTATTAAAGGCATTGAGGCGTCCCGTGAGAAAGCAGCGCAGCTTACCGAAAAAGCGCTCTGTGAGCTTGATTTTTTTGAAAACAACGGATTTCTTAAAGAATTTACAGTATTTCTTCTTGAAAGGAATTATTAAAATAAAAAGGATTGAACGAAATGGATAATCTTGTATATAATTATGTTCTTACAGCCGGGGTCATATCATGGTGTGTGGCTCAGATCATAAAAACGATACTTCATTTTATACAAACCAAGAAATTCAGCGCAGAAAGGCTTTTTGGCGCGGGGGGAATGCCCAGTTCCCATTCCGCGCTTGTATGCTCGGCGGCAATAGCAATGTGCCGGCAATGCGGAGTCGGTTCTCCTGAATTTGCACTGATGTTCATACTGGCTATGGTCGTGATGTATGATGCAATGGGCGTAAGGCGTTCTGCCGGACTTCATGCAAGGGAAATAAATAAAATAAACAGATTTTTTGCACTTAAAGGAATTGATTCTTTCAGTGAAGACGAAGATCCTGAAAATCATAAGGAAAAAAAGAAAAAGGAACTCAAAGAATATCTTGGACACACGCCTTTTGAAGTCCTTGGCGGTGCGCTGTTAGGTATCATTATTGCTATGCTTATACCAATGGAGATATAAGTAATATAAGAATTTTACTTTTTTTGTAAAGGACTGTTTAAAAATGAACGATCGTGTGCATCTGAAAGATCTCAAACTTCCGCAGGAACTGGCAACTCTTTCTGTACCGCAGTGTGAACAGCTTTGCAGGGAGATACGGAAGATAATAATAAATACCGTTCTTAAAAACGGCGGACATCTTTCGTCAAGCCTTGGAACGGTAGAGCTTACCGTTGCAATACACAGGGTCTTTCGTTCTCCGGCAGATAAAATAGTCTGGGACGTGGGGCATCAGTCATATACACATAAGCTTCTTACGGGCAGACTGAAGGATTTTCCCAAACTGAGAAAAGAGGACGGCATATCCGGATTCTGCCGACCTGATGAATCGGAACACGACGCTTTTATAAGCGGACACAGCAGTACGGCTATTTCAGCGGCTTTCGGCATAGCGGAAGCCATGAGGCTCGACGGAGACAGACATCATGCAATAGCGGTCATTGGCGACGGCGCTTTTACGGGAGGACTTGCATATGAGGGACTAAACAATGCAGGAAAAAGCAGCGATAACATAATTGTTATACTCAATCATAATGATATGTCTATATCCAAGAATGTAGGGGCGTTTGCAAAATATCTTACATCTATCAGAAGAAACTCCGCTTATCTGGACGTTAAGAAAAAGACAGAAAAGATCCTTGAAAATATGCCTATAATCGGCGAGCCTGTAAAAAAGTTTATAAAGACGTCCAAGTCAGCGCTTAAATCCGTTCTTTATCATTCAACAATGTTTGAGGATATGGGATTTGTTTATCTCGGACCTGTTGACGGGCATAACATTGCCGAGCTTGAAGAAGCTCTGAGAGCCGCAAAAAAACTCCGCCGTCCTGTGTTTGTTCATGTAAATACCATAAAAGGGCGCGGATATTCTCCGGCAGAAATAAATCCGGGAGAGTTCCATGCCATAAGTGCGGGAGGATATAATGCGGAAAGTTTTAACAATATTTCATTTTCCAATGTATTCGGAAAAAAGCTGGCGGAATTTGCCGATAATGACAGTAATATATGCGCAATAACGGCTGCAATGAAATACGGAACAGGACTACAGAATTTTGCCGTTAAGCACGGCGAAAGATTCTTTGATGTAGGTATTGCGGAATCCCACGCCGTTACCTTTGCCGCAGGACTGGCAAAGCAGGGAAAACTTCCGGTATTTGCGGTGTATTCAAGTTTTTTGCAGCGTTCTTACGATCAGCTGATACATGATGTGGCTATAGACGGAGGTCATATTGTCCTTGGGATCGACCGTGCAGGATTTGTGGGTGAGGACGGTGAAACACATCAGGGACTCTTTGATGTTCCCATGCTTATAACCGTTCCGAATACAGTGATATACTCGCCTTCAACATATTCAGAACTGGAAATATGTCTGGAATGTGCGCTCTATCATACTAACGGGATAGCAGCCGTCCGTTATCCGAAAGGTACGGAAAATATTACTATAGAAGCTGAAAATGTAGATTCATATCTGCTTACCGGCAGCGGCGGAAAGCGCCTTGCGATATCATACGGACGCATAGTTCATAACCTTTATGCTGCGGCAGGAGATTGTGATGTGCTCAAGCTGGTCAAGATATTCCCTGTTGACGAGGAAGTTCTTGACATATGCATGGATTATTCCGAGATATATTTCTTTGAAGAAAGTATAAAAACAGGCGGAGCGGCTGAAATGCTTCTTGCCGAGCTTTATGAAAAAGGTTACAGAGGAAAATTTGTTATAAAAGCTGTAGACGGTTTTGTAAAACAAGCGCCTGTGGAAAACTGCATGAAAAAATACGGCTTTGACAAAGACAGTATGTGTGAGCTTCTCGGAACGAACAGGAGTGAGATGATTGAGACTTGACGTTTATCTTGCAGAAAACGGCATGGTAAAAAGCCGTCAGCGTGCAAAAGAGCTTATAACGAACGGTCAGGTATCGGTAAATGGCAGGATAATTGAAAAGCCGTCATTTGAAACTTACGGAAATGAAGAAGTCAGTATCGAGGGTGAACAGCTTTTATATGTTGGCAGAGGCGGTCTTAAACTTGAAAAAGCTGTAAGTGAGTTCGGAATAGACTTTAAAGGTAAAATATGCATAGATATCGGAGCTTCTACAGGAGGATTTACGGATTGTATGCTCCGTAACGGCGCGTCATTTGTGTATGCGGTCGATGTCGGGCACGGTCAGCTTGATGAAATACTGAAAAATGATCCTCGGGTAATGAATATGGAGGGGACAAACATACTTGATCTTTCATATAAAGATTTTTCGGAAATACCCGACAGGATATCGGCAGATGTTTCTTTTGTGTCGCTTAAAAAAATAATTCCCAAAATAAAGCAGCTGCTTTCCGAGAACGGAGAGTCGGTAGTGCTTATAAAACCACAGTTTGAAGCAGGACGATCGGCGGTCGGAAAGGGCGGCATTGTAAAAGACAAAAAAGTTCATGAAAATGTGATCGAAGATGTGCTTGGCTTTGCATCTTCGGAGGGCCTTGCTGCGGTCGGACTTACTTTTTCACCTATATGCGGCGGAGACGGGAATATCGAATATCTTGCATACCTGAAAAATTCAGGCAATTGCTGCCGGATAGACTGCAAAAAAATCGTTTCAGATGCGTTTGCGGCTTTGAAATAAATACGGAGGTTTCTATGAAAGTAGTTTTATATACCAATTTCGGAAAGAAAAATGCTCTTTCAACAGCTTTGAAATGCTGTGACATACTCAAAGAGCTGGATATGGAAATATATGCTCCGGATTCCTGCAAAAACGAGATGTCAGAAAAAAATTTTCTTCATTTTGGCAGTACAAGGGAAATAGTAAAGAACTGTGATGTAATGGTCGCAATAGGCGGAGACGGTACTATCCTGAAAGCCTCGGCATATGCATCGGAGTACAGCATACCTCTGCTTGGGATAAATACCGGACGGCTTGGCTTTATGGCTTCTATGGAATACGACGAGCTTGATAAGATATCCAAGCTAAGAACAGGCGATTACATTGTTGAAAACAGAATGATGATAGATGCTTATCTTGTACGGAACGGAAAAGTTATTTCAGAGCATACCGCTCTTAATGATATCGTTGTTGCAAGACCTTATTCAAAAATAACGGACTTTGAAGTTTCTACCGGGGGAAGAGTAGTCAGTTCGATCAGGGGAGACGGTATAGTTTTTGCAACGCCTACAGGCTCAACGGCATATGCTCTTTCGTCCGGCGGTCCTATACTTGAACCTGAGACAGAATGTATCCAGCTTACTCCTATATGTCCCCACTCTCTTTTTTCAAGGACTATGGTATTTACAGCTTCGAGGACCCTTGAAATAAGGCATTTTTCTCCTGAAGAAAATGTTTACTTTTCCGTTGACGGAAGGGCAAACTGTGATATGCTCAAAGATGACAAACTCGTTATAAAGCGCTCCGAAAAAAAACTGATGCTTATAGATATAAAGGGGTATTCATTCTTTAACGCGGTAAACAACAAACTTATGAACCCGATAAAATGAAAGGACCAATAAAATGAAAAAGAAAAGGCAGGATAAGATCCTTGAGATCATAGAAAAAAATATGGTCACGACTCAGGAAATGCTCAAGCAGCTTCTTGAAGATGAAGGAATGTCCGTTACACAGGCAACTTTATCAAGGGATATCAATGAGCTTGACCTGAAAAAAATGACATCTCCTTCGGGAGTGAACATATACGTTAAACTCCCGAAGCCTGCGTTCAGTTATTCTCCGATATTTAAGGATTCGGTAATAGATGTTGAATATTCAATGAATATGGTGGTCATAAAATGCGTTACCGGAATGGCTCAGGCTGTATGTGCTACTCTGGATAAAATGAAAAGAGCAGAGATCATCGGTACGATCGCAGGAGATGATACTATATTTGCTCTTATGAAAAACGAATCTGCTTCAGCAGGATTTACGGAAGAATTAAAAGCTGTTTTATCTGAGTGACAACTTATTTCAGAAAGGACTGCAAATTAATATGCTTAGTGAATTGTATATTGAAAATCTTGCTGTCATTAAAAAAGCGGAGATCCCTTTCAAAGAAAATTTCAATGTTTTTACCGGAGAAACAGGCGCAGGAAAATCCATACTTATAAACGGAATAAACGCCGTTCTCGGTAAACGCGTAGGTAAGGATATAGTACGTTCAGGCTGCGAAAAAGCTGTAGTTACCGCAATGTTCCGAAGACTTACTCCCGAAACGGAAGCAAAGCTCCGTGAGCTTGGGATAGACTTTGAAAACGACGAGCTTATGATAACCAGGGAGATATATGCCGACGGCGGAAGTACGGCAAGGATAAATTCACATACAGCCCCTGTTTCCGCAGTAAAGGAAATAGGTGAAACACTTATAGATATACATGGTCAGCACGATAACAGAATACTTATGTATCCTGAAAAACATATCGAGATGATAGACAGCTATGCCGGACTTGACAGCGTTCTTGAAGATTACCGCGCGTCATTCAGGGAACTCCAGAATACGGCAAGAAAAATAAAACAACTAACTGTTTCCGAACAGGAACGACAGGAAAAGGTAGAATTTCACAGGCAATTCGTTGAAGATATAGGCAGTCTTGAACTTGAAAATGAAAACGAAGATACTGAAATAGATAACGAATATGCCATTGCCAGCAACAGCAAGGAATTATCCGAGCTGCTTATGCGTTCAAGGATAGCTATTGCAGGTGATGATGACGGCTGCGGCATTTCCGGCAGGATAAATGATATAAACAGCGAACTTTCGGATTACGCTGATGTTCTTCCGGAACTTTCACAATTAGCGGACAGACTTGAAACAGCTGCCATAGAGATAGACGATATCGGCGAGGAACTCTTAAGACTTTACGACAGGATAGATATTGACGAAGAACGTATGGAATTTCTTGCTGAAAGACGGGAAAAACTTATAAGCGCCAAAAAGAGATATGCCTGTTCCTTGTCGGAACTTATGGCAAGGTATGATCTATATACATCTGAAGCCGAAGATGCGGAGGACTGCTCAAAAGAGATAGAACGTCTTTCTGAAAGGAAGAATGAACTTCTTGTTGAAGTTACCAAAAAAGCTGAAAATATTTCAAAGCTGAGGGAAGAATCTGCCGGAAGATTAATGGAAAACATTGCTTCGGAACTTAAATTCCTTGATATGCCCGATGTAAGGATATGCTTTGAACATACAAAGGGAAAGCTGACTGCTAACGGAATGGATCTTATGGAAATGATGATCTCGGTAAATCCGGGAGAACCTCCTAAGCCCATTGCCAAGATCGCTTCCGGCGGTGAACTGTCAAGGATAATGCTGGCAATAAAGAACGTTATCGCAGACAAGGAAGATATTCCCACAATGATATTTGACGAAATAGATACCGGCATAAGCGGACGAGCGGCTCAGAAAGTCGGCGTAAAACTAAGGCAGGTATCAAGAAAACGTCAGATAATCTGCGTTACGCATCTTTCGCAGATAGCTATAATGGCAGACGTTCATCTTCTTATTGAAAAAATGTCGGACAGCGGCAGCACATTCACGAATGTTATGAATATCGAAGGACAGCAGCGCGTAAAAGAAATTGCAAGGATACTCGGAGGAGAACATATCACGGATACTACTCTTAAAAATGCAGCCGAACAGCTCGACAGCGTGGAAAATATCTGCGATGAGATACTCGGCAGACAATGAGGTGCGCTATGGATCTGCATAATTGTATGTTATGTCCGAGAAAATGCGGTGCAGACAGATATTCAAAGTATGGATACTGCGGATGCAGTGCGGAAATAAAAGCGGCAAAAGCCTGTCTTCATATGTGGGAAGAACCCTGCATATCCGGAAAAAACGGAGCCGGAACGGTTTTCTTTTCCGGCTGTAACATGAAGTGCTGTTTCTGTCAGAACTATGAAATATCCTGCAATAATTCCGGAAAGTATATCTCTTCGGAAAGGCTTGCGGAAATTTTTCTTGAACTTCAGGAGCAGGGTGCGCACAATATTGATCTTGTAAGCCCGACTCCTTATGTTCCGCAGATAAAAGAGGCGCTGGACATATGCGGCAAAAAACTTGATATCCCTATAGTTTACAATACAGGCGGCTATGAACTTGTTGAAACTCTGCAAATGCTGGAAGGATATGTGGATATTTATCTTCCCGATATGAAATATTATGATGACTTTCTCGGAGAAAAATATTCTTCGGCAGGCCATTACTTTGAAACGGCTTCCGAAGCGATAAAGGAAATGTACAGACAGGTCGGAGCGGTACAGATCGAGGACGGGATCATAAAAAAGGGAGTAATTATCCGTCATCTGGCATTGCCGTCTCACAGACATGATTCGGAAAAAATACTTGAATGGATAGCCGGTACATTTCCGGGAAATGATGTGCTGGTAAGCCTTATGAGCCAGTATTTCCCGGTATATAAGAGCTTTGAGCATAAAGAAATTTCACGGAAGATATCAACATTTGAGTATGATTTTCTTCTTGACAAAGCGGCAGAACTGGGGTTAGACGGCTATATGCAGGAGAGAAGCTCTGCTGCAAGCGAATATACGCCGGATTTTGACTTTACGGGAATATAAAATATCGTTATGCTGTAAAATTCACATAAAACTGTTGAAAATTACAATTAAATGTGATAAAATTTGTATAGTTAATTTTTTACAAAGGAAGTAATTTTATGAAATACGTTGTTTTGCTTTGTGACGGAATGGCTGATTATCCTGTTGAAGAACTGGGCGGAGAAACTCCTATGAGCAAATCGGTAACTCCGAATATGGACGCTCTTGCCAAGAAGTCGGTAATAGGTCTGGTAAAGACGGTAGCCGACGGTATGAAGCCCGGTTCCGACGTTGCAAACCTTTCCGTTCTGGGATATGATCCGGCTGTATGCTATACCGGACGTTCACCTCTGGAGGCAGGTTCTATCGGAATAGATATGCTGCCGGATGATGTTTCTTTCAGGTGCAATCTTGTAACATTGTCAGATGAACCGAACTTTGAGGATAAGACAATGGTGGATTATTGCGCAGACGATATTTCCACGGCGGAAGCAAAGGAAATAGTGAAAACTCTTGCCGAACATTTTGACAATGACGAGTTCAGGCTTTACAGCGGTGTAAGCTATCGTCACTGCCTTATCTGGCACAACGGAACACTTGACCTTGGAACGCTTACACCTCCCCATGACATAACCGGAAGAAAGATAAAGGAATATATTCCCGATCACCCCAACGCACAGAAACTTCTTGATATGATGAAAAAGAGCATGGATATCCTCAAGGATCACCCGGTAAACAAGGCAAGGATCGCAAAAGGGCTTCGTCCTGCAAACTGTATCTGGCTCTGGGGCGAGGGCAGGAGAGCAAACCTTGAGAATTTCTTCAAGCTCCACGGTCTGAAGGCTTCCATGATCTCTGCCGTTGACCTGCTTAAAGGCATAGGAAAATTCTCCGGAATGAACATAGTAAATGTTGACGGCGCAACGGGCTACATTGACACAAATTTCAAAGGCAAGGCAGAAGCCGCTGTAAAGGAACTTGCAAACGGTCAGGACTTTGTTTACATTCATGTTGAAGCTCCTGACGAGTGCGGTCACAGACATGAAATTGAAAATAAAGTAAAGTCTATCGAAATAATAGACAAAGAAATTCTGGGAACTATACTTCCGGAGCTTGAAAAGTATGACGATTACAAGATAATGATACTTCCGGATCACCCCACACCGCTTGCGCTGAAAACACATACTAACGACGCTGTTCCGTTTATGATCTACAGAAAGAGCGTTCCCGTTGAGGGCAAGCCGGCGTTCAATGAAAAGACCGCAAAGGAAACAGGACTTTACATTGACAAAGGACCTTCGATAATGAATTATTTTATAGATCTTTAAAAAAATTCTCCCACACCGTTTACTTCCGGCGTGGGAGTTCTGTTTATTCGGGTACTTTGATATACGTCATTTCACCATTTATTATCGTGTCTTCGTTTGAATAATCCAAGTATGTAAATCCGTTCTGATCGTATGGTCCAAGTACTATTACCGTTTCTCCGGTATGAGTATTTTTGGCAATTGTACAAGATTTGGATCCTGATGACCAATTTGCACGATAATTTTCCAGCCAACGTTCAAATGACATGGCAGTATAAGTAGTATTATTCGGACTATACCATAAAGGTTTTCCGTCATTCTTTTCAAAATAAATTTCGTATTGTTTTTTCATACGTTCTTCATCATCAACGCTGAACATGATAGTTCCGTTTTCGATAGTATAATAGGTGCTTTCGGTGTCGCCGAAAAGATAATATTTTCCGTCGTTTAACTTTATAGTATCGTTTGTGACCTCTATCCATATAGGCGTAGGATCGCTTTCAAACTCTACCGCAGGAACAAGCGCCGAAACTACTGTTGTGCAAAGCGTTATAACGATAGCTGCGATTATCGGAAACAGCGCGGCTTTTTCAAATCTCATGATATATTTTACGCGTTTCTTTACGGGACTTCTGCTGAGCCTGCTCAAAAGGGGAGATGCGGAATGTTTTTCTTCAAATTCGATTATGGAATTTGCGTAATCTTTCTTTGCGTCGGGAAATTTTTCGAGAATTTTCTCATCACAGGCAAGCTCGGTGTCGCGGCAAGAAAGAATAAGCATTATCCATGCAAATGGATTGAACCAGTGAACGCAGAATGCAGCGGCAATTATAATTTTGTAAAGCGCGTCAAAATGTTTAATGTGTGTCAGCTCATGGGAAATAGCCAGTTCGGTGGTTTTGGGGTCGTAATCCGACAAATTCTCGGGACAAACTATTGTCGGCTTGAAGATACCGTAAGTAAAGGGAGTTTGTGTTTTATTGCTTACCTTTACGTTTACCTTGCGGCGTATGCCGGAAGAATTTATGACCTGACTTATGCTGTGGCTTTGTGCGCTTTTTGAAGGACCGTATTTCCGGATATTTTTAAAATATCCATATGTAAATATCAGGACAGCAACAATTGCTCCCACTGCGCACAAAAGCGAAGAGATGTTGAAAAAAAGATATTTGTCTTTTTCCAATGATGACATATTATCGAATGATACCAAATATTTTGCAAGATTACTTGCTATAATTACAGGACTGAAATCAAACAGCGGTTTAACCTGCGATCGTGTATAATCATCATTGATATGTATGGTTTGCAGCGTCGGGATAAATACCGGTATCAACATTCTTAAAGCCATTATCAGCCATAGTATCTTGAATGTTGCCTTTGGCATTTTGTCATAGAATAATGCTCTGAAAATAATTATGAATACTGCCATTATGGAAGCGTAAAAGCTCATTGCAAAGATCGTGCCCATAAATTTCACCCTTTCTCTTTAATATTATTTCAGCTCGTTTACCATATCTTTAAGAGCTTGGATCTCGTCGTGAGACATTTCTTTATTGTCTATAAGCGCGGTGAAAAGTTTGTCGGCTGCTCCGTCGAAAAGTTTATCCATAAATTCCGAAAGCTCCGACTTCTGAACTTCTTCCTTGGAAATTTCTGCGTGACACATAAAATTCGGTTCGCTGCGTGTGATCGCGCCCTTTGCGATACATTTTTTTATGACCGTATATGTAGTATTTACGTTCCAGCCTGTCTCTTCCGCAAGAATTTCGGAAATTTGTTTTGCGGTAGTATCGCCGTTCTTCCAGAGGACATTCATTACTTTAAGCTCTGAATCAAATAATTTTATTGACATAACATCAGATCCTTTCTATACTATTGCAATAGTTTGTAATATTATACTATCAGAATAGTATGAATTTGTCAATACTATTGCGATAGTGTAAGATGTAAATTTTTTATGAACGCCGTTCAGCCTTGACCCCATATATGATTTGTGGTATAATATATGTAATTTTTATAGATCCCGGAAGTGATATTTTGAATAAAATCGTGCTTATAACCGGAGCGTCGCGCGGAATAGGAAAAGCAGCTGCAATTGCATTTGCAAAAGCAGGATATGACGTTGCAGTAAATTACAATAATTCTGCGAAAGCTGCCGAAGATCTGTGTTCGGAACTAAAAAATTACAGCGTGAACGCGGCTGTGTTCAAAGCGGACGTTTCCGTGCGTTCACAGGTAGACGGAATGGTGAACGAAATAAGAAAAACCATGGGAAACATCAGCGTTCTTGTGAATAACGCCGGAATTGCGGAACAGGCTTTGTTCACCGATATTTCCGAGGAAATGTGGGACAGAATGTTTGCGGTAAACGTTAAGGGAGCATATAACTGCGCACAGGCTGTACTGCCGGATATGATACATTCAAAATACGGCAGGATGATCAATATTTCTTCCATGTGGGGAATTTCCGGCGCGTCCTGCGAAGTGCATTATTCCGCCGCAAAAGCAGCTCTTATAGGTTTCACCAAGGCTCTTGCAAAGGAAGAAGGGCTGTCAGGAATAACCGTAAACTGCATTGCTCCGGGAGTTATAGATACGGATATGAACCGGCACCTTTCATGTGAGGATATGGCTTGCCTGAAAGAAAATACACCTGTGGGAAGGATAGGCACTCCGGAAGATATTGCTGAAGCAATATTGTTTTTTGCGTCCGAAAAGTCTTCATTTATAACAGGTCAGGTGCTGTCGGCAGACGGCGGATTTATTTTGTAAAGGGTCATATATTATGGAAATTACAGCAAAAGAACTTTTGCAGATAACCTCCGGCATAGGAAGTATGCTTATAGAATACGGCGCTGAGATATACCGCGTTGAAGACAGCATTTACCGTATTGCTGCTGCTTACGGATTTTCCGGAAGAAATTCCGGCAGTGAAAAGAAAATAGAAGTCTTTGCCATTCCTGCAAGTCTTATAATAACGGTGAATGACGGAAATGAAGCGCCGCTTACCCAGACGGTGAGGATATCGGTTCGCGGAACTAATCTTGACCGTGTGGATAAGCTGAACAATCTTTCACGCTATATTTGCGTTGAAAAACCGGACGTTGAAACCATAAACAGGCATATCCGCGAGATAGGTGAAAGGAAAGTATACGGTTATCCCGTAAGGCTGTTGAGTTATGCCGTTGTCGGAGCGACATTTTCATTATTCTTTGGCGGAACACCGTCCGACGCTCTTTTTGCCGGGCTGATATCAATGGCAGTTTTTGCTGTGTCTGTATTTGTCAACAAAGTAAAGCCGAGCGTCTTTTTCCAAAGCGTGATCGGCTCAGTAGTAATAGCTGCAATGGCAGTTCTTGTTTCAAAAGCCGGACTTACCGACAGTTTTGACAAGATAATCATAGGCGCATCAATGAACCTTGTTCCCGGAGTTACTCTTACAAACTGTATGCGTGATTTTATTGCCGGAGACTTTCTTGCGGGAATGTATACTCTTACAGAAGCTATACTTGTTGCGGTGGGAATGGCTGTAGGCGCTGCTTCATCTATTGCGCTTGTAAGTATGATATAGGAGAGACGATATATGGATATTGTAAAAGATATGCTGCTTCCCTGCATTTACAGCCTGATAGCTTCAATAGCATTCGGAGTGCAGTTCAATATCAGGTTCAGGCATATGCTTGCGGCAGGAATAGGAGCAATGCTGACTCAGCTTATTTTCACCTGTTTTGAATTGAGCGGTATGGGACAGATGTTATGTTACTTTTTTTCTGCGGCGGCTGTTTCTGTCTATTCGG
>CANQZR010000017.1 GCA_947628405.1 uncultured Clostridia bacterium | reverse complement strand
GACGGCGACCAAAGGCTCTGCCTTTGGAATCCGCGAGCTGGGCTCAGCTCGACCAGCTGTAATTTTCTCTCGTTTAGAGCGCTAAATTATCATTTAATATAAAAAATTAAAATATTAAAGGCTTAGTTTCAAATCTGACCGCCCCCCTTGAGGGGGCTACTCTACATTAAACGATTTATCTAAACTTAATTTGGGGGTGACAAAGCCCACGGGGGCTTTCCAACAACACTTAACTCTTAACACTTACTTTCGTTCCCTCTCTTGTCTCCGTTACGACATATCCAAGGGCGGAGATCTTATCCCGTATCTCATCGGCAAGTGCAAAATTCTTTTCCTTTCTTGCGGCTTTGCGCTGTTCAATAAGCTCTATTATTTCAGCCGGGATATCTTCATCAGGATCTCCGGAATTTTTCTCGGCGGATCTCTTTGCCGCTTCGATAAGTCCGAGTGAAAGAACACTGTCAAAGTCCTTTATAAGCGCAAGTTTGGTGGCGTTGTTGGTATCTGCTTTGAGAACGTCGTAAACCGCCGTTACAGCCAGCGCCGTGTTAAGATCGTTGTCCATAGCGTCGGTGAAAAGCTTTTTAAGTTCCGAAAATTTTGCTTTGTCTGTTTCTCCGCTGCCGTCAAGGATACCTGCGATCCTTGCGGTCAGCTTTTCATAAGCGGCGGCGGCGTTGTCAAGATTTTCATAGCTGAATACAAGAGACTTCCTGTAGTGTGACTGCAAGCAGAAAAACCTGTATACAAGCGGATCATAACCCTTTTCTTCAAGAAGCGATACTGTAAGAAATTCACCGGAGGATTTGCTCATTTTGCCGCTGTTGGTGTTCAGATGATAAACATGGAACCAGTGCCTGCACCATTCGTGTCCGAGATAAGCCTCGCTTTGTGCGATCTCATTTGTATGATGCGGAAAAGCGTTGTCTATTCCTCCGCAGTGGATATCAAGATATTCTCCGAGATTTTTCATGCTTATGCAGGAACATTCGATATGCCAGCCCGGATAACCGAGTCCCCACGGGCTTTCCCATTTAAGCTCCTGATCTTCAAATTTTGATTTTGTGAACCAGAGAACAAAATCGGCTTTGTTTCTTTTGTTGGAATCTTCCTCAACGCCCTCCCGGACGCCCACTTCCAGATCTTCTTCCCTGAAATCGTTGAAAACATAGTATTTGTCTATCTTTGACGTGTCAAAATATATATTTCCGCCCGCTTCGTAAGCATAGCCCTTTTCGATAAGAACGGCTATAACGCGGATAAATTCGTCAATATAAGAAGTTGCCGGAACAACAACATCGGGAGTTTTTATATTCAGCTTTCTACAGTCTTCAAAAAAGGCTTTTGTATAAAAATCCGCAATTTCCATAACTGTCTTGTGTTCGCGCTTTGCGCCCTTTAACATCTTGTCGTCGCCGGTATCGCCGTCGCTTGAAAGATGACCCACGTCGGTGATGTTCATTACACGCTTTACGTCATATCCCGAATAGCGGAAATATTTTTCCAGAACGTCCTCCATGATATAGCTGCGGAGATTTCCGATATGCGCATAATGATATACCGTAGGACCGCAGGTGTACATACTTACTTTTCCCTCAAAGCGAGGGATAAAATCGTCTTTTTTCCTTGTAAGAGTGTTGTAAAGTTTCATGATTTTTTCTCCTTGGGTCAATGTTTTCCATTGTTATTCAGCTTATTTCCTATTTCGGCGATCTCAAGACGGTTCACCTGTTTTTCGAGCTTTTCTATCTTCATTCTGTACAGGCAGAGTTCCTGTGAAACAGGATCTGGGATATGCACCTGATCGAGATCGCTGTTCACTATTTTCTTGCCGTTCCTGCGGACGATCCTTGCCGGAACGCCTACAGCCGTACAGTTCGGCGGAACTTCTTCAAGCACTACGGCATTGGCGGCGATCTTGGCGTTGTCTCCGACCTTGAACGGTCCGAGAACTCTTGCTCCGGCGCCTACCATAACGTTATTTCCGAGAGTCGGGTGACGTTTCCCCTTTTCCTTTCCCGTACCGCCGAGGGTAACGCCCTGATAGACAAGGCAGTTATCGCCTATTTCGGCAGTTTCGCCTATTACTACTCCGGAGCCGTGATCTATAAAAAATCCTTTGCCGATCTTTGCTCCGGGGTGGATCTCGATACCGGTAAGAAGCCTTGAAAACTGCGAGATACACCTTGCAATAGTGTAAAGTTTTTTTGTGTAAAAGAAATGTGCGACTCTGTACATCAGCACAGCGTGAAGTCCCGAATATGTGAGAAGTATTTCGAGAGTGCTCCTTGCCGCAGGGTCACGCTTTTTGACCGATTCGATATCCGATCTTATATGTTCGATGGTATGCGCAATGGTATGTTCAAACATTTTCCGAATTTCTCCCTTCAAAAATGAAATGATATCAGAACAAAAAACCGCCTTCAAAGGAAATATTCCCATGAAGGCGGTCAAATTTTTTAAAACCGCGGTCCCACTTCAGATTTATAGCTTTTATCCCTTAACGCGAGAAAACGCAGACGTATACACACGGTGCATGGACCGCTTCCCCGTCCGGACTGTCGTGCCGCACTTCACTGACCCGTTCCGCGCCGTCGCACCGAACCGACGCTCTCTGATAAGCCCGGGAAAGCTACTCTTGCCGATAAGTCTTTAAAATATATCACAATAATATTATATCACAGTTTTTTCAGAAATGCAACAGAAATTTTATCAATATTCGGTTTTGGTCACTTCAAGGTCGGCAACGAACTTTTCAAAATTTTCGGATTCGGTATCCCAGTCCTCTTCTCTGGTATCGAACATGATTATATATGCGTCCTGTTCGGAATAGAAGAAGTAAGCCCTTGCATTGAAGCGGTAAAGCTCGGTCTTTACGGGTTCGCCGTCCGGGTCGTCCTCCGGAGCGACAAAATCATACTGTATTATCTGATAATCGTATTTTATGCCGTCGAAACCGCATACTTTAACATTTTCGGGATCTTCAAAAACAGTATCCTGAGCGGCGGTTATATTGCTTATTTTAAGGATAGCGCAGGCATTGTCCGCCCATACGTCCATTGCCTGAAGGTCTTCCTTATAATTATATGCGCGGATAATAACTCTTGAATTTCCATTGGTGTAAAGTTTTCCCTGCTGTTCTTCGGTATAGTCCTGCAGTGAATATCCTCCCGGAAGAGTATCGCCGGAGGTCTTGTTGTTTATTTTATTTATTGCATAGTCGTCGCCGTCAGCGATAGGACGGGTCTCGGTGTTGATCTGCTGTTCCTCAAGGACTTCAGCCATACTTTCCGCCATATCGGTCTGGGAAGACGCTCCGGAGGACGTCTGGGAAGATGTTTCTTCTTCAGTCACGCTGCTGCAGCCGGCAAACAATGTCGCAGATATTGCTGCCGCACAGATAAATGCTGAAAATCTGAAATTTTTCATATATTTTCTCGCCTTTCTTATTGTATAGGATCTATAATGATACGGATACCGGCATTATTCCGCTTCTTCCGTGTCAATGTCGTAAAAAACATATCTTTTCAGCGGTTCACAGTCTGCAAGCATCAGCGCCATCTTTCCGAAATGTCCTTTTCCTATGGAATATTCGGAGGAGGTCATTGCAATGCAGACTTCACCTCTGGAGATAATATCCATTTCCATTTTGAAAAGATAGCCGTCAGGCAGTTCCGTTCTTGTAAAGACTGCTCCGAATTTTGAGCAGAATATATCGCAGATATATTCAAAGAACATATTTCTGTCAGGGTTCTGGAGCGCCGCTTCGGAGATCTTTTTTCCGCGCGAGGCATTGCGTTTCTGCGGATCAAGACTTGTTACCGATATCATTGCTCTGTTATCGGCTGTCCTCTCTGAAGAAAATATCAGCATCTCCGGGAATACCATAGAGCAGCAGTCCGCCGTCATTCCGGCTATTACCGTTTCAAAAAGGGAGCGATCCATTCTGAAAAAAATATTTTTTTCGCAGTCGCAGGTGATTTTTACCTTTTTGCCGAAAGTTTCCGAAGCCTCGTCGGCTGCGCGGTGCAGTTCGTTATCCACAGACAGGGTGACTTCCTTTTCGTTCATATCAACGAGGGAGTAGAACTGATCCGGCTGAATGACTTCCTTGGTTATTGACATTATCCCTTCATCAATGATGTTCAGTCTTTCGGTTATCATTGCGCCGTCGAAAAGTCCGCATGATACGGCGTCATATATTTCGTCGGCTGAATTGGTTACCGTTCCCGCCATATTTTTTATTTTGGCACAGATATAAAGTATATAATCCTTTATGGCAGGGGTATTCAGGATATCCGTTATTTTTTCGGAACGTACGATCTCAATGACGTAATATATGCTGTTGTCGGAATGGTCGTTGGTTTTAAGTATGTTGAATGAGTAAAGTTCGTCTTTTACAATGATATTTTTAAGTCCCGATCCGGGAAGTCTGCCGCCGAAAAGCTCCAGAAGATGTTTGCCCTCGCTGAACAAAGGCGATGATATCCTGTTTTTCCATACGATACACAATCTGCTGTCTGCTATTGCTGCCGGCAGTCCGGATCTTTCGTATATATTTTTAAGTGCTGAGATCACGCTTGCTGACAATTGGTCTCACTCTCCGATCTGAAATTTTTGCCGTCGGGGGCGATATAAATTATTATCCCACAATTTTTTGTTTTTTGCAATAGATAATACTGAAATATCATTGAAATATCATAATTTTTTAAAAATTATGTCGTTTTGTCACGATATTGTCACTGTTTGCCTTATGCTTGCCGAATAAATTTGAAGTATTTGTCAATAATCCGATTAGCCTTTTCATATTTAAATATTTCAAAGGAGGAAATATTATGTCAGAGACAGCTTTGATACTTGCCGGCGGAGACGCTCTCCGCATGAGACCGCTTACCTGTACAAGACCCTCCGCAATGCTTCCGGTATGCGGCGTTCCGCTGGCTGAATATACCGTAAGGACGTTAAGAAAAGCCGGGTATAAAAATATTATCTTTGCCGCGGACCGTCTTTCTGCGGATATAAGCAATTACTTTGAGGACGACAGCGATATCGACTTTATCATATCCCCCACGCCGGAGGGAACCTGCCATGCTTTGTCCGAAGCCGCAGAAGCTGTTGATTACAGGGACAATATCACCGTTGTTTATGGAAATCTGCTGTTTGAAGCGGATATTGCCGCCGCAGAGGAATTTCATGCCGCATCGGCGGCGGATGTTACTATCATCACCAAAAAAGCCGTCAGCGGCGAGGATAATATACTGACGGTCTCCAAGGACGGCAGAGTATCGGAGATAATTCCCTGCGCCGCAAGAGAAAATTGCCGCTCCGACAATGCTGCGGCAGGGATATTCATATTTTCCCACAGGGCTGCCGCCGAAGCGGAAGGTTCGGGCAAGGACATACTTACGGACTTTATTCCCGATCTTATAAAAAAAGGCAGGATAATCGCAGACTTTCCGTCGGACGGGTATTTCTGCCCGGTGAACTATCCGGAGGGCTATTTTTCCGCGAATGCGGCTGTACTGGGCGGAAGTATTTCATTCGCTCCGGAAAATATAATTGAAAAAGCGGAGAGCCTTCCCGGGCTGAAGATCATTCCTCCTGTAAGGATACCGCCTTCCGCCGATATAGCTTCCGGGGCGGAAATAGGCGCAGGAACGGTAATAGGCGAAAACGTCACCGTATGCCGGGGAGCAAAGCTGACAGGAGCAATAATAATGGACGGCGCATATATCGGCGAAAGAGTGTCCGTTACAGGTGCGGTGATAGGCTCCGGCGCAAGACTGCTGGCAGGAGCTTCGGTGAACGAGGGCGCCGTGATAGGCGACAGCGCGGTGATCGCAGAACAGGCTGTTGTGAACAGCGGCGTAAAAATATGGAACGGCAGGCATATCGACGCTTATGCAACTGCTGCGCAGGACATACAGTACGGTTTTCTTGCTCCGGTGAAGATCGGCGAGGACGGCATCTGCGGCGAAACGGGAAGTATAATCAATCCGCAGACGGCAGCGGCGGCAGGCAGCGCTCTGGCTTCTCTCGGAGGCAGGATAGGAGTAGGCTATAAAAATTCACCTGCGTCGGAAAGTCTTGCAATGGCAGTCGCGGCAGGGATAACCGCTGCCGGTGCGGACGCATGGCTGTTCGGAGAAACTTCCGGTCCGGAGCTTGATTTCTGCGTAGCAAGGTCGGGTCTTGCGGCGGGCTGCCGTGTGGAAGCGGGCATAACCGCAAAGCTGAAAATGTGTTCCGGAGACGGACTTCCGCTCAGCCGCAGCGAGGAAAAAATAATAGAGGGAGGAATAAACCGCAGCGAATACCGCAGAGCGGGTTTTACCCATTTCGGGAAGATACAGGATTCGGCGGCAATAACACGTCTTTACAGGAATATGCTGGAAAAAGCCGCTCCGGAAAGGCTTACGAAAATAAGAGCGGTCATAAATACGTCGGGCGCTTCCGTAAGCGGAATATGCGAAGAGATACTTGAACGCATAAATGACCGCGGAGGAAAACCGGTGGTGTTCCATATCGGCAGCGACGGAAGAGGAGCGTCGGCATATACGGATGAAACGGGTTATATCCTTGAGGAAAAACTTATGCTTATCGCCTGCCGCAGAAGATTTGAGCAGGGGTATGATATCGCTTTGCCGTATAATTTCCCGAAAGCGGCGGACGGGCTTGCGGAAAAGTACGGAAGAAAGATCCTGCGGTACAGCGGCTGTCCGTCGGATCCGTCCGACGGCGAAGCGCGCCGTCTTGCGGCGGAAACGCCTTTTGTACGGGACGGCGCCGCGCTGATGTTTGCGGTGCTCGAAGCCATGGAGGAACACGGCACGCTTCCTGCGGAGGAGCTGCGCGATCTACCCGAAATAGCGGTCTCAACACGGTTCGTAGCCATAGACAAGCAGCCCGTAAGACTTTTGCGGAGCATTTTTACCGAAAAGCAGGTCTCAGGCGACGGCGTGATGATAGACGACCGCCGCGGCAGGATATTCATAAAGCCGGTAAAGACGGGAAAAGGCGTAATAATGCAGGTGGAAAGCTATTCTGCGGAAATTTCGGCGGAGCTGTGCGATTTTTATCAGGACCTGCTCACAAAACCGCAGATACGGAACGATCCGTTTTGATGTATGCACGGCTTGACAATGCCGGTGATTTATAGTATAATGTATATTGATTTATTGTGTTCGGAAAAACACTCTTTTTTGAAAAGCGGCAGTTTTATTAAAACATCAGTCCAGAACGTCCGCTTTTTCCGGAAAAACTGCGCGGTATGCGGTTTTCCGGTTACATATCTGACCGTTTACAAATAAGACGCGCCGTGCGTTTTTCATGATCTGCCGATACCGTTTTTGCAGAGATATTATGACTTTTTGCGCGCCTTTATATCGGTCCTTACTGAAAGGAATGGTACCATAGTGGCAAAAAACAAAAAAGCCCCGGAGTTTAATGCTTACGGCGAAAAGATCGCTCCGAAAAGCCCGAAAAAGACTTCTCAGGCTGCTAAGAAAAATACAAGATCTTCTAAAGAGGACGCCAAAAAACAGCCTGTAAAAGCTCAGCGCAAGCAGCCTGAACAAAAAGCGGCTCAGCAGAAAAACCGCAGGAAGAACAGCGGACAGTCCGCAGCTCCCGAAATAAGCGCTCCTCTTCACCCTACAAATCACAGATCGGTGAAAAAAACACCGCTTAAAATAATCCCTCTGGGAGGTCTTAACGAAATAGGAAAGAATCTGACCGTTTTTGAATGTGCAAACGATATTTTCATCGTTGACTGCGGTCTTGCCTTTCCGGACAGCGATATGCCCGGAGTTGACCTTGTTATCCCGGATTTCACATATATCGAGCAGAACGCCGACCGGGTGCGCGGCATAGTTATAACCCACGGGCACGAGGATCATATCGGAAGCCTTGCTTACCTGCTCAAAAAAGTGAATGTTCCGGTCTATGCCACAAGACTTACGATAGGTCTTATAGAGGGAAAACTCAAAGAACATAATATACTTTCATCAGCCAAGCTGAATGTGGTCGTTCCGAGGCAGACGGTGAAAATGGGCTGTATGGCTGTGGAATTTATACGGGTGAATCATTCTATACCCGACGCCGTAGCGCTGGCTATCCATACGCCTGCCGGCATAATCGTGCATACCGGAGATTTCAAGGTGGATTTTACCCCTATTGAGGGCGAGATAATCGACCTTGCACGCTTCGGCGAACTGGGAAATAAAGGCGTGCTTGCGCTGATGTCCGATTCCACCAACGCCGAAAGGCGCGGACATACGGCTACCGAACGCACGGTGGGAAACAGCTTTGAACGGCTTTTCGACACCGCCGAGGGAAAGCGCATAATAATCGCAACGTTTTCTTCAAATATCCACCGCATACAGCAGATAGTCAACAGCGCTGTGCGCTGCGGACGGAAAATAGCCGTTTTCGGCAGAAGCATGCTGAATGTTATCAGCACCGCCATGGAACTGGGCTACCTTAAAGTTCCGGACGGTCTGATGATAGATATTGACGCAATGAATCATTTTCCGCCGGAAAAGATAGTCCTTATAACTACCGGAAGTCAGGGCGAGCCTATGTCCGCTCTTTCAAGAATGGCAATGAACGAGCACAGGACCGTTACGATAACGCCCATGGACTTTATAATAATCAGCGCAACGCCTATTCCCGGCAATGAAAAGCTGGTCACAAAGGTAGTAAACGAGCTTATGCGCGCAGGCGCGGAAGTTATCTACGAATCCATGTATGACGTGCACGTTTCGGGTCACGCCTGTCAGGAAGAACTTAAACTTATGCTGTCGCTGACAAAGCCTAAGTTTTTCATTCCGGTGCACGGAGAATACAAGCACCTGAAAAAACACGCCGGACTTGCTTACGGTCTCGGCTTTGAACAGGAAAGCGTTATAATCGCAAGCATAGGAAACGTTATAGAAACGGACGGCATAGAAATGAAGATAACCGGTCAGGTGCCTGCCGGAAGAGTATTCGTTGACGGTCTTGGCGTGGGAGACGTGGGCTCTATCGTTCTCAGGGACAGGAAGCACCTTTCGGAGGACGGTCTTATCATTGCTGTGGCTACGATAGAAAACGAAACAGGCGCGATACTTGCAGGTCCGGATATCGTTTCAAGAGGATTTGTGTATGTACGCGAATCGGAGGAGCTTATAGTCGCCGCAAAGGAGCTTCTTATGAAAACGCTTCAGGGCTGCCTTGACAGCGATATGCGCGACTGGAACACCATAAAGGGAAAGATGAAGGACGAACTGGGCGATTACATTTACATGAAGACCAAGCGCCGCCCTATGATACTGCCGATAATAATGGAAATATAACAATGCCGAAAACAAAAATGCCGGAAGGAGGAATGCTTGCTTCAGCAAGCAGAGCATATTTATGACAGGAAAACGCTGGACTGCTTTTAAAATGGTCTCACTGCTGCTGGTGGTGATAGCAATGGCTTGCGCTTTTTCGGTTTATGAAGTAAATGAAGTAAGGTTCTGGACGCTGCTGGCAATAACTTCACTGACGGCGCTGGCTTTTCTGATACTGTTTTCTGCGGCGCAGAAAAATCTTCACCACTTTGTGACCGAAATGGAATCCCAGCTGAATCTTACCGAAAGGGATTCGCTTTACAAGTTCCCCGCTCCGGCAGTGATAATAGACGGAGACGGCATAATAATATGGTACAACATTGCCTTTACCGAGCAGGTGTACGGCAGCGACGCTTTCGGGCTCCATATTACCAAGATCATAGATATCGACCTTCAGAAAACTTTTGAAAGCAAGAATACTACCGTAAGTTATGAGACCGGGCATTTCCGCATATCTGCGGTCACTACGGAAAAGACCGATTCGGACCTTAATATGATATCCGATCTTACGCTGCTGTATTTTGACGATATAAGCGATTATATCTCGCTGGAAAACCGTTTCAACGATATCCGCCCCGCCGTTATGCTTATTTCGGTGGATAATTATGAAGATATCCTTTCAAACGAAAAGGACAGCGAAAAAGCCCATACCATGATACAGATAGATAAGCAGCTCGAATCCTACTTTGAAGAATATCATGCCATTTTCCGCAAGCTCGGCAGCGACAGGTTTTTCGCCGTTGTTGAGGAACGCGATCTCAACGCAATGATAGCAAATAAATTCAAGATCCTTGATAATGTAAGGAATATACAGGTCGCCGGAAGATATTCGGTAACGCTTTCCATAGGCATAGGCAGAGGCGCCGGAAGTATGCAGGACAGCGAGCATGACGCCAAGCAGGCTCTTGAAATGGCTCAGGGGCGCGGCGGAGATCAGGCTGCGGTAAAAAGCGATACGAATTTTGAATTTTTCGGCGGCGTTACAAAGGGCATAGAACGCACTACAAAGGTAAAGACAAGGGTAGTTTCCACGGCGCTGACGGAACTTATAGGTTCATGCGGAGACGTTATCGTCATGGGTCACAGGTTCGGAGATCTGGACAGCGTGGGTGCAGGAGCGGGTCTTGTGGGAGCTATCCGCCGCCTTGCTCCGGACAAGGAAGCGTATATGGCTGTAGATCCGGATAAAAACCTTGCAAAACCGATCATTGACCGCCTGAATGAAAATCTTACCGAAGAGCTTCCTATTTTCATCACTCCGGAAGAAGCAATGGAAAGGATGACCGAAAATACCCTGCTTATAATCGTTGATACCCATAACAAGGATATCATAGAAAGTCCGGAGCTTTACGAAAAAGCCAAGCACATTGCGGTAATAGACCACCACAGGCAGACGGTAAATTACATTGACAACGCGGTGATATTCCATCATGAACCGTATTCTTCTTCGGCGTGCGAGATGACGGCGGAGCTTATACAGTATTTTACGGGAATAGACAAGCTGTCAAGCTATTATGCTGACGCCATGCTTGCCGGCATAATGCTGGATACAAAGAATTTTGTTATGAGAACAGGCGTAAGAACTTTTGAAGCGGCGGCTTTCCTGCGCAAACTGGGCGCGGATATGGTAGCGGTAAAAGGGCTTTTTGCCAATTCTCTGGAATGTATAAGGCACCGTTCCCAGCTGGTTTCGTCGGCGGAGATATATCGCCGCTGCGCAGTTGCAACGGATGAGGAAAGTTCGGGAGATTCACGGGTGAGCGCGGCTCAGGCTGCCGACGAGATGCTCGGCATAGAGGGCGTTGACGCCAGCTTTGTAATATTCAACACTCCGGACGGAGGAATAAATATTTCCGCCCGTTCTCTGGGGGCAATGAATGTTCAGATAATAATGGAAAAACTGGGCGGAGGCGGTCATCAGACCATGGCTGCGGCGCAGTTCAGGGATATTTCCATTCATGACGCAAAGGCTAAGCTGATAGGCGCGATAGATGAACATATCGCAAATATAAGCTGATGTTATAAATATGATTAGATCTATTCTGAAAGGATATGTTTGAAATGAAAGTTATTTTTTTGAAAGATGTTAAAGGCTCGGGAAAAAAGGGCGAGGTAAAGGAAGTTGCCGACGGATATGCAAGGAATTTCCTGATAGGAAAAGGTCTTGCAGTCGAAGCTACGGCAAAGAATATGTCCGATCTGGCGGGAAAGAAGTCGTCCGAACAGTACAAGGCGGATACCGCAAAGCAGGAAGCAATGGATTCGGCGGCTAAGCTAAAGGGCAAAAAGGTTATATGCAAGTCAAGGGCAGGTCAGGGAGGAAAACTTTTCGGCTCGATAACGCCGGCAAATATCGCCGAGCTTATTTCCGAACAGCTGGGAGTTCCCGTTGACAAGAAGAAGATATCCCTTTCCTCCGAAATAAAAACTTTCGGAACTTATACCGCAGAGGTAAAATTCCTTGCAGGGATATCGGAAAAGGTCACGATTGAAGTTACCGAAGAATAATATTGACGGAAAAGGATACGGGTATGGACTTTGAAACGAATTTTGGCGAACTTCCGTACAGCGTTGAAGCCGAACAGGCTGTGCTGGGAATAATACTTGTAGATCCGGACAAGCTGCTGACGGCTATGAACTACATAAGCGCCGACAGCTTCTATATCGACAAGCACAAAAAACTGTTTGCGATAATCATAAGGCAATTTTCGCTGGGAGTAAATTCCGATATAATCACGCTTATAAACGAGGCGGTCAGGGAAGATATCTTTGACAGCACCGCCGCAGGAAAGGAATACCTTTCAAAGATCGCTGACGACAACAATATTTTTGCGGCAAATCTGGAAAATTACTGCAAGATAATCGAGGATAAATATTATACTCGGCAGCTTATTTCCACGGCAAGAGAGATAATCGAGATATCTTCATCGGGGCAGGAGCCTGCGGAGCAGCTGCTTGACTATGCGGAGCAGAAAATTTATGATATACGTCAGGGCAAGGCTCTTGACGGGCTGAAAAAAATAGATGAAGCCGTTCTGGAAGTATATGACGAGTTAGGAAAAAGATCCGGTCCGGACAAGGAACTTTATCTTGGAACAAAATCAGGTTTTGCCGATCTTGACAATATGATAACCGGTCTTAACAAGTCCGATCTGCTTATACTTGCCGCGCGTCCGGCTATGGGAAAATCCACACTGGCTATGAATATCGCTTCAAATGTTGCAAGGCGGAACAATTCGGCGGAGATAGTAATATTCTCGCTGGAAATGTCGTCGGAGCAGGTGGTGACAAGAATGCTGTCATCGGAAAGCCTTGTGGAGAACGACTATCTTATGAAAGGAAATATTTCCGGCGATCAATGGGTGAAGCTTGCTCAGGGCGCAGAAAGACTTTCAGGAATGAACATATATCTCGACGATACGCCGGGAATAACTACCGTTCAGATGAAAGCAAAGCTGAGAAGAATGAAAAATCTTGGGCTGGTGGTAATTGACTATCTTCAGCTTATGAGCGCAGGAAGAAGAATAGAGAACCGTGTAAACGAGATATCCGAGATAACACGTCAGCTCAAACTTATGGCAAAGGAGCTGAATGTTCCGATAATCGCTCTTTCGCAGCTTTCGCGTTCGGTGGAATCCAGAACGGACAAGCGTCCGATACTTTCGGATCTGCGTGAATCAGGATCTATCGAGCAGGATGCGGATATAGTTATGTTTTTATACAGAGACGGATATTATAATAAGGATACTGCCGATCCTTCCGCGGCGGAATGTATTATCGCGAAAAACCGTCACGGCGAAACGGGAACGGTAAATATGCGGTATAACGGTCAGTTCACGCTGTTTATCGGCATGGATAAGCATAATACGGCTTCGGAAAAATAACAGAATGGATATTGAAATGCTTGACAAGGTAAAAAAAACGATCTCGGAATATGATATGATAACCGGCGGTGAAGCTGTCTGCTGTGCTTTTTCGGGCGGAGCAGACAGCACCGCTTTGCTGCTTTGTCTGAAAGAATTGTCGGAGGAACTGCATTTTTCTCTTTCGGCGGTGCATATAAACCATATGCTCAGGGGGGAAGAAAGCGACAGGGACGAGCGCTTCTGTGCGGAAATATGCGGAAAATACGGCATACCGCTTAAAATATTCCGCCGGGACGCTGCGGAATATTCCCGTTCCGTGGGAATGTCGACGGAAACAGGAGCGCGCGAGATGCGGTACGGCATATTCGGCGGACTTATAGAAAACGGATATGCTGCAAAGATTGCCACGGCGCATAATATGAACGACAATGCGGAAACGGTGCTGTTCCGGCTGGCAAGGGGAACAGGACTTAAAGGTCTGTGCGGCATACCTCCGGTAAGGGACAGATTCATAAGACCGCTTATAGAATGTTCCAGAGAGGAAATAGAAAATTTCCTACGGGGAAAAAACGAGGATTTTGTCACGGACAGCACGAATACTTCCGATGATTATGCAAGGAATAAAATACGATCGAGGATAATGCCTGAAATGGCAAAGGTCCACGGCGGTTTTCCGGGAAATATTTCCCGGACGGTAAATTCTCTTTCGGAAGATGAAGATTTTATCCTGTCCGAGGCGGAAAAACATAAAAATGATGATCTGAGAACGCTCCACCCTGCACTGAGGAAAAGGATCATCATAAATTTTCTTCGGGAGCATAAGCTTGAAATAACGGCTGCAAGAGTGGAGGAAATAAGTTCCGCGTTAACGGCGGAGGACGGTATGCAAAAAAATGTAAATACCGACGGCGACAGGCTCGTTTCGGCAAAAAACGGCAGGCTTTGCTTTAAGGAAAATTCTTCCCTAAAAGCGGAGACAGGTTTCCTTAAAATAGAAAAAGACGGTGTTTTTCCCTTTGCAGGTGACAGAATTGTGATAATATCAAAGGTAATTGACGAAAAAACGTACAGCAGCGGTATTGTTCATAAAAATTTAACAACTGCAATGCTGGATTATGATAAAATACAAGGTGGTATCCTTTTGAGGAACAGACTGCGGAACGACAGGATAAAACCGGCAGGAGCAGCGCATACAAAAGAACTGCGGAAGATCCTTCAGGAGCGTCTGCCGAAAGAAAAACGAGACGTTTCGGCGGTACTGGCGGACGACGCGGGCGTTTTCTGGTCGGAATGCGCCGGCATAGCCGACAGGGTGAAGCCGGACGAAAATACAAAGAATTTTATGACGATACAGATAAAGGATATCTGACCGCATTGAAAGGAACTGTATAATGAACTGCTTGCAGGGCTACGGCAAAAATATCGGAAAAACAATAATTTCCGGAGAAGATATACAGCAGAAAGTAAAAGAAACGGGAAAGATCCTGAGTGAGAAATATGACGGCAAGCCTTTGCTGCTGGTGAGCATTTTAAAGGGTTCATTCATTTTTCTTGCGGATATATGCCGTGCGCTGACGATACCGTGCGAAATAGGGTTTATGAGAGTGAGCAGCTATTATGACGGAACAAGCTCTTCGGGAAATGTGAACATAATGCTTGACCTCGATCATGACGTGAGCAGATACCATGTGGTGATAATAGAAGATATAATCGACACGGGACGGACTTTAAAGGAAGTTGCGGACCTGCTCAGGAAGAGGGCTCCCCTTTCACTGGAGATCGTTACGCTTCTTGACAAGCCGGAAAGACGGACGGTGGATCTGAAAGCGGATATGTCGCTTTTTACAATACCGGATCTGTTTGTTGTGGGATACGGACTTGACTGCGGAGAAAAATACAGGAATCTCCCGTTCGTTGCCGAATATTCGGAATGAAAAAAGTCCGGCTTTTATTTGGGATATACCGGTTTTTACCTGAAATATATAAATACGGGAATAACAATTCCCTGCGAAAGGATCGATAATATTGGGCAGAAAAAACAATAAAGGCTTGATAATCTATGTCATTGTAATGATAGCGATAATCGGCGCATTTGTATTGCTTCTTCAGAGAGCGACCAAGCCGGAATCGGAATATACCTATTCTCAGATAATGGAGTATTTCGACGATTACAGAGTCTCGGAAATGAATTTTGACCTTGGCACCGGCGAACTGGAAATATACGTTGACGGCGGAAGCACGCCGATAGAGTATACTGTTCCGAATGTTTCGGTATTCCTTGACGAGATACAGACCGGAACGGAAAATTACCGCCGGGAATATAATGAAAGACACCCCGGCGCTCCGCTTAAACTGGAGTATTACAAAATTCAGGATACATCATGGCTTTACAACCTGCTGCCGTCGCTGCTTATAATAGGACTGATGATATTCTTCTTCTTTTTTATGATGAGGCAGGCAGGCGGCGGAGGCAAAATGAACAGCTTCGGCAGGGCAAACGTCAAGAACACTTCAAACAAAAAATATACCTTTGAAGATGTTGCCGGCGCAGATGAGGAAAAAGCCGAGCTGGTGGAAATAGTAGACTTCTTAAAAAATCCTAAGAAATATACCGAAATGGGCGCACGCATACCTAAAGGCGTTCTTCTGATAGGTCCTCCGGGTACAGGTAAGACTTTGCTTGCAAAGGCTGTTTCAGGCGAAGCGGGCGTTCCGTTCTTTTCTATTTCGGGTTCGGATTTTGTGGAAATGTTCGTAGGCGTAGGCGCTTCCCGTGTGCGTGACCTTTTTGAGACTGCAAAGAAAAATTCTCCGTCAATAGTTTTTATAGATGAGATAGACGCCGTAGGACGCCGCAGAGGAGCAGGTCTGGGAGGCGGTCATGATGAACGTGAGCAGACGCTTAACCAGCTCCTTGTTGAAATGGACGGTTTTGATCTTAACGAAGGCGTTATAGTTATGGCAGCTACGAACCGCCGCGATATCCTCGATCCGGCGCTTCTCCGTCCGGGACGTTTTGACCGTGAAGTAATGGTAGGATATCCCGACGTAAATGGCAGAGAAGCTATCCTTCGCGTTCACGCCAAGAACAAGCCTCTCGGTCCGGACGTTGACCTTAACGTTATTGCAAAAACGACACAGTTCTTTACGGGTGCGGATCTTGAAAATCTTCTTAACGAAGCGGCTCTTCTTGCGGCAAGAGCAAACCGCAAGGCTATTATCGAAAGCGATATCGAAGAAGCTACTCTTAAAGTTATCGCCGGTCCTGAGAAGAAATCGCATATCGTTACCGACCGTGACAGACGTATCACCGCTTATCATGAAGCGGGTCATGCGGTCGCGGCATATCATCTGCCGGAGTGCGAGAAAGTTCATCAGGTAACTACGATACAGCGCGGTCAGGCGGCAGGACTTACGGTATGCCGTCCGGAAACGGACGATTCCCACGTTACAAAGGGAAAGATGTATCAGGATATCGTTATGACAATGGGCGGACGCGTTGCGGAATCAATTTCCTTTGATGACGTATGCACAGGCGCCAGCGGAGATATTGAGCAGGCTACAAAAAGAGCAAGAGCCATGGTCACACAGTACGGATTTTCCGAAGCGCTTGGTCCTGTTCTTTACGGCGGCGATTCAGATGAGGTCTTCCTCGGCAGGGATTACGGACATACGCATCAGTACAGCGAAGCTACGGCAAACCTTATTGATTCCGAAGTAAAGAGAATAATCATTCAGGCGTACAATGAATGTGAACGGATACTCACCGAACACAACGATCAGCTTGTAAAGGTCGCGGAATATCTTATCGAGCATGAAAAGCTGAACGGCGACGAGTTTGAAGAAATTATGAAGAGCGTTGAGGAAGAAAGAGGATCGGCTCCTGCGGTAACGCTTGAAGAAATAGGCGCCGACGATATGGACGCAATTAAAAATATTGAAGATCATGACAATAAGAATGACGATTAACGAAGCAATATAAATTTCAGCCGGAACAACATTTTTAAGTAATTGAAATTTATCGCTATGTGGGCGGATGATCCGTCCCTACAAAAGTCAAAGTAAGATTGTAGGGGCAGGGGTCATTCGCCCACAATGATTTTATGCCGGTATAAAACGGCTTAAAGGAGAAATTTTATGGTATTGTTATTTCTTGGAGATGTTGTAGGAGAGATCGGAAGCAGATTTGTTGCTTCAAAGCTCCGCACCATAAAAAATTATTACGGCGTTGACGTGACGGTAGTCAACGGCGAAAACAGCGCCAACGGGAACGGTATTACTCCGTATTCGGCAAAAATGCTTTTTGAAAGCGGCGCGGATATAATTACAACGGGCAATCATTGTTACCGCAGAAAAGAAATATATGATATGCTGGAACGCGAGGAATATCTTCTTCGCCCGGCAAATTTTCCTGAGGGCAATCCCGGTCACGGATACTGTATATACGATATGGGAAGCTGCCGGATAGCCGTTATAAACCTTATGGGAACGGTATATATGGAAGCTCTTGACAATCCTTTTGCAAAGGCGGACGAAATACTTGCAAAGATCGACACGCCAAATATTTTTGTTGATTTTCATGCGGAAGCTACAGGCGAAAAAAAGGCAATGGGATATTATCTTGCAGGAAAGGTAACTGCTGTTCTGGGAACGCACACGCACGTTCAGACTGCGGATGAAATTATTCTTGAAGAACATACCGGATATATGACCGATGTGGGAATGTGCGGTCCGGAGCTTTCCGTTCTTGGAGTAAAAACAGAGATCGCAATTGAAAAGCAGCGGTATCATGCACCGGTAAAATTTGCCGAATCGGATAATCCTCCGTTTATAAACGGGGTCGTTCTGGAATTTGATAAAAACAATGGTAAATGTGTTAAAATTGACCGACTAATAATTAGATAAACCGCTGAATTAATATTTTATCTATTGAAATAGCTTTAAAGTTGATGTATACTAACATTAAGTTCATAGTTCAAATAAATTTTTCCATATGCTGCAACAATTTATTAATGCGATACGGTACAAATCGTGCGGCGTTGCATTCAGGGTCAGATCCGTTTTCGGGTCTTTGAGTTTATGCTGTGACACAGGAAACTGTATTTTGATGGTCAGCAAAAACACTGCAAAAACAATATGGATTCGGGAGGATTCTTATGGAAGTTCTTAAAGTTTCTGCACGTTCACATCCAAATTCTGTGGCAGGCGCGATCGCAAGCGTAATGCGTGAGCATGACTCTGTTGAAGTACAGGCAGTAGGCGCCGGGGCTTCAAATCAGGCAGTAAAGGCAATTGCTATAGCTCGGGGGTATCTTGCTCCTATAGGCGTTGACCTTATATGCTATCCTGCTTTTGCAAATGTAGTTATAGACGGTGAAGACAGAACGGCTATACGTCTTATTTGTGAAAAGAGGTAAAATTCCGGGGATCGCAAAAGCGCAGAAAACTTTTTAAAATCAATAATGCGGATAAGATCATTCAGGGATCGGAGATATTCTTCAAGTTTCTTATCCGAAAGATAAACGATCATGATATATGGGTATTGGGAAAACTCAGGTTATTATTGATTGCAGCATGAATCTGTAAAGGACAAATTAAAATCAAAAAGCAGGTAATTTTCATACCTGCTTTTATTTTTTATATTTTAGATTTTTCAGGTGGATATCTTTTCAAGTCCGCCCATATAGGGACGAAGAACTTCCGGAATTTTTACGGAACCGTCGGCGCAGAGATTATTCTCAAGAAAAGCTATCAGCATTCTTGGTGGAGCAACAACGGTATTGTTGAGAGTGTGTGCAAAATATTTCTTTCCGTCCTCGCCGTTTACGCGTATTTTAAGACGGCGCGCCTGAGCGTCGCCAAGATTGGAGCAGCTTCCCACTTCAAAATATTTTTTCTGACGGGGCGACCATGCTTCAACGTCGTAGGATTTTACTTTCAGGTCGGCAAGGTCTCCTGAGCAGCATTCTATAGTGCGGACGGGAATATCCATTGCGCGGAACAGGTCAACGGTATTCCTCCACAGCTTGTGGAACCATTCCATGCTGTCCTCGGGCTTGCAGACAACTATCATTTCCTGTTTTTCAAACTGGTGGATACGATAAACGCCGCGCTCTTCGATGCCGTGAGCGCCTTTTTCTTTCCTAAAGCACGGCGAATAGCTTGTAAGGGTATGGGGAAGGGTTTTTTCCGGAATGATAGTGTCGATATATTTACCGATCATGGAATGTTCGGAAGTACCTATAAGATAAAGGTCCTCCCCTTCTATCTTGTACATCATAGCGTCCATTTCGGCAAAGCTCATAACGCCGGTAACTACGCTGCTTCTTATCATAAAAGGCGGAACGCAGTAAGTGAACCCTCTGTTTATCATAAAATCACGGGCGTATGAGATCACCGCGCTGTGCAGACGGGCAATATCGCCCATAAGGTAATAGAATCCGTTTCCGGCAACTTTTCTTGCGCTGTCAAGGTCTATGCCGTTCAGACGTTCCATTATATCGGTATGATACGGAACTTCAAAATCGGGAACGACCGGTTCGCCGAAACGCTCCAGCTCGACGTTTTCGGTATCGTCCCTGCCAATGGGGACGGAATCGTCTATTATATTGGGGATAGTCATCATTATTTTGGTAAGTTTTTCGCTGAGTTCGGTCTCCTTTACCTCAAGAGCGGCAAGGCGGTCGGCAAATTCAGCGACTTTCTTTTTAGCGGCTTCGGCTTCATCTTTTTTGTCCTGAGCCATAAGACCGCCTATTTCTTTGGAAGTTTTGTTTCTGCTTGCGCGTAGCTCGTCGGCTTCGGTCTTAGCGGCGCGGAGCTCGCTGTCTATGGCTATTACTTCGTCAACAAGAGGAAGTTTAGCGTCCTGAAATTTCTTTTTGATATTTTCTTTAACAATGTCCGGATTTTCGCGGACAAATCTGATATCCAGCATAAAAAATGCTCCTTCTTTCTGGTAGTACATTGACAATATATAGGGTATCACATTTTTTTTGATTTGTCAAGAGAGGAATTAAAATATTGCGGTCGGAACAGCTTTTGCGTGCAGGTGTGGGATTACACGTTTATGGATAAAAAAAATTCCCTTACGAGGAAAGACATATGCGGATATCTGTGTTATATTTTTATTGTAAGGAAAAAAAGATGTTCATAAAGGAGAATGTTTTATGAGAAAGTTTGTTTTTGATCTTGACGGATCCGAATGTTGTGCAGAATGTTCCAAAGTGTTTGAAGCAGGCGATCTGATCATGCGCCGGGATAATGACGGTGCGTTGTTCTGCTCAGAATGTGCCGGCAAAAATGAAGACCGGTATTCAAGATACCGTGCCGACGTCAACTGTGCAAAGCTCATATTCGACGGCATTTATGAACAGCTTGATGACGGTATATATGAACTGGAAAGATACGGCGTTGCAACTAATGTTGTTTCTTCCTGTGATGATAAAATGTCTTTTTTCGATTATAAAAAGCGCATATCCGGTTCCAATTACATATTGGAAAAAAGAAGCGGCAAAGCATTAATGCTGTTCCCCAAAGGCGAAAGCGTGACAAAAAGTGATTTTGCTGAAAGATCATGTATGCCTGTTGTGTTTATCGCTGAGTTTGAAATGTTCACCGGCTGCGGCAGAGCCTTGGCGATCTGCGACCGTGCCGATAAAGTGATAGGAGTTGCTTCATGTCAGGATATCAAAAACGCAAGAGCAGGTTTCAGAAGCATAGCTCTGGGCACTTATATAATGTCGGAAAGGGATATCGAGGCTGAACGCGCCACAAGTCCTGTGCGCAGGAGCGCCGAGCGCGCACTTCACATTCTTAAGCCGAAAGCAATGTTTGAATACTGCTCGCACAGGGTACAGGGACAGGACCCCGAACTGAAAAAAGCCGTGTATGCGATATACAAATACATTCAGGACGTTGCCGAGGGCAGGCTCACCCATGCCGATAGTTGGATGCTGACAGCTCCCAGCGGTTCGGGAAAAACGGAGTTTTTCAGAACGATACGGGATCTGTTCGGAATGTATCATATCGCAATACCTGTGGTACAGATAGACCTGAGCCAGATAACGGAGACAGGTTACAAGGGCGATAATGTTTCCACCATACCGGAAAAGATCCTTGCAATGAACCCGGATACTGACGGAACAGCCATATGCTTTCTTGACGAGGCAGACAAAAAGTTCGTTCCGAGCTACGGCTCTCACGGAGTGGACATAAACGCTGCGATACAGTCAAATATGCTTACTCTTATAGAGGGCACCTGCCTGAAAGTAGACGTAAACGATATGGAAAGAAACTTCGATTCCAACAAGACAATGTTCATTTTAATGGGAGCATTCCAGAACATAAGGAACGAAAAGAACAATTCCGTATGTAAGGATCATAAATACCTGCCGCTGGGCTTCGGGGTGGATTATGATACCGATGATGACAGCAGCGAAGCAGAAGACAAATTCCATGAAGACATAACCATGCAGGAGATCATAGATCACGGCATGATAGACGAACTTGCCGGACGTATGACGCAGCTTATAAACTTCCACAGGCTTTCCGATGATGATATGCGCGCGCTTATAAAGTGCAAAGTCGAGGAAATATCCGATGAAATGGGTATACACATTGAACTTTCCGTCAGCGCGGAGGAGGAATTGCTCGGCATATCCTTCGGCAGCCTTGGTGTAAGACGTCCTATGAATATCATAAAAGAGCTGTCGCGCGCTGCGGTCGCCGAGGTATTCTTTGACGACGGTTTTGATCCGCGCGCAGATAAAGTCGTTATCAATTCGATAGATTCGGCGCTGATCGAACATTCCTGCATTTCGTTTGCAGGTCATAATGCCGAAAGATAATAAAAAATTGTCCTCACAGAGATATAAACGCATATCTTCTGTGAGGACAATTTTTAAAATTCATACGGTTCGATCATTTCAAATTTAATGTCGCGCAGCGTAAGACCGCTTTGTCCGAAATAGAGCCTGCACGCCGTAAATCTTGAAAACATTATCACCTCGCGGTCGATAGAGACCCATTTTCCGTTCGTTCCGTTAAATGTGTAAACTCCTGTAGGAGTTCCGAGGGTGAACAGCGTTACCGGCATCTGCGCCACTTCTCCGCTGTCGGATCTGGCGGTTATCGTGGCTTTGAATTTGCCCTTTCCGGCTATGTCAAGAGCGAATACATAGTTTGCGCCCTTTTCGGTGTTTATACCGTCAAGCGGAATGGTAACGCTTCCGTCCAGCTTGTGGAACTCAACGTCGGAAGCGTCAAAGCTTTCGGCATCATCCGGACGGTTTATGATCTCTATCTCGTCGGCAGTTCCCATAAGCCGCTTCATTGCAAGAGTTCCCATAAGCATTTTGCAGATGTTCTTTGCATTCCTCTGAAGTTCCCCTCTTGTAAGCGTTCCGGCTTCAAGCGAAGCGATCGTGTTGTCTCCGTGGGTGTTTTTTGAACTGTCTGCACAGACCATATATACGTCGTTCTGCGCTCTTGCCATGGCTGCAAAATTATTGCCGTCGGCAGGAGTTCCGCGTTCGTTCATGGTGGACCACCAGTCGGTCATTACAAAGCCGTCAAATCCCCATTCGCCGCGCAGGATAGTGGTGTTCAGGTCGTAGCTGCCTGCTGTCCAGAGTCCGTTTACCGGACCGTATGTGGTCATAACGGTAGTTGCGCCGCCGTCTTTTACTGCGATCTCAAAGCCTTTAAGATAAATTTCACGCAGCGCTCTTTCGGATATGACATTATCCACAAGACGGCGCCTTGTTTCCTGATTGTTTCCGCAGAAATGCTTGATAGTTCCGGTAACGCCTGCTGAGGTCATTCCTTTCAGTTCAGCCGCAGCCATTTTTCCGGTCAGATACGGGTCTTCGCTGAAATATTCAAAATTACGTCCGTTGAGTGGGTGGCGGTGAATGTTCATTCCCGGACCAAGCAGGCAGTCAACTTTGTTTGCCGCCATTTCGATCCCAGTAAACGAGAAAAGCTCCGTAATGAGTTCCTTGTTGAACGTGCAGGCGATAAGCGTTCCTATAGGCAGGCTGAAAGCCTTTGTTCCGCAGTCAAGTCTCATGCCGGACGGACCGTCGTCGCAGCAGCCGGCAGGTATGCCAAGCGCTTCAAGATGTTCCGAAACTCCTCCGAAAGCGGCGGCAGTTCCTGCGGTGACTCTGGGGCTTCCCATTCCCTCGCCGCGGATAATGCAGGCAAGGTCATCATCGGTAAGCTGGGCGATAAATTCATCCATGGAATTTTTTCCGTTAAGTACGTCGGCAAGTTTTATTCCCTTGTCGCCGGTCTGAGGGATCTCAATGGGAAGATCTTCTTTGCGGCGGATATCCATATCGGTCTTTGCAGTAGGAACGTTTTCCATAACTATCTTGCCGCCGCCGTTTTTCATTCTTTCAAACTCAAGAACGGGAGCGTAAGCCTCGGAAAGTTTTTCCACGGCGACGGTTTCCGGTATCTCAAAGCTGTAGACACATTCTGCGGAGCGCACGTCAGTTCCGGCAAAAATTTTATATTCTCCTGCTTCAAGAACGTAACAATGGGCATATCCTGACGCTCCCGAATCGTCGTATGAAGCCAGAGCAGAAAGAGGTATTACAAATGAGATCTTCTGTTCTTCGCCGGGGGAAAGTTCCTTGGTCTTTTCAAAATCACAGAGGACCTTTGCAGGCTTGCCCAGTTTGCCCTGAGCCGCGCCGCAGTATATCTGAACGACTTCTTTTCCTGCACATTTGCCGATATTCTTAACGGAAATATCGAGCCGTACATTTTCTTTGTCGTGACAGGCGGAAATATTTTTTACTTCAAAATCGGTGTAAGAAAGTCCGAAGCCGAACGGGTAAAGGACTTTATCCTGCGCGAAAGTTTCAAAATAACGGTATCCGACATAAATATCCTCGGAATAGAAGTTCCTTTCCGGATCGCCGAAATACGGGTGAGACGGATGATCCGAAATATTTTCCGCAATGGTATCCGCTAGCTTGCCGCTCGGGCTTACCTTTCCCAGCAGAACGTCCGCTGCCGCAAGACCGCCTATCATTCCGCCGTGCCATACATAAAGGACGGCGTCCGGTCTTATATCGCGGACGAATTTCATATCTATTATACCGCCCACATTGAGAACGACAGCCATTTTCTTAAAATTCCTGCGGACTTTTTCAAGCATATCATATTCAAGCTCCGTCAGCAGATACGAACCCGGCTCGTTTTTGCTGTCCAGTTCTTCGCCGGCGGTGCGTCCGATTATCACAACAGCCGTATCGGAATTTTCAGCAATATGTTTTACAAACGAATCGTCAAGGGGCATTTCCTCCTGCGACCATGGTTCGTCTCCCCAACCCTCGCCGTGGCTGAACGGGTGAGCTTTTTCCCATTCCGAGTAGGTGTTTTCAAGTTCTTCACTGAGCTTTGCGCCGGCAGCTTTCAGTCCGTCGACAATGCTCCATACCTTTGAAACGTTCACAAGACCTCCTGAGCCTGTGCCGCTTTTATAATAATTATGCTGTATCCGTCCGAAAACAGCGGTCACGGAATTTTTGTCAATAGGCAGAACGCCGTCATTTTTGAGCATAACGATCCCTTCCGCAGCAGCCTGACGTGCGGTTTCGGTATATTTGTTCCAGTCAAGAACTATCTTTGCCATAATTTATTATCCTTTCAATATTTATTTTACCTGCTTTCAAGGAAGTATGACGCTTCCATATCCGCTGTACTTAGTGCAAAGGCAAGGGGGAACATTTCAAACGCCTTGCCGATCTGTCCTTTATCCTCCGTGGAGGAGAAGCCCATATGGTATCTTATTGCAAAAGCCTCTTCGCGTGTAAGCCGCATGAAGCCGGTTATTATGTAGACGGATTTTTCTCCGTGTCCGTAAGGGAGTTTGTCGTCTATCGTGTAATACGGGACTTTTTCCCATACGCCAAGATCGTTCTTGGCATTGCGGTAGTCTGTTTTATAGAAATTTATCTTGCATATATCGTGCAGAAGCGCCGATACGGCAATAGTTTCTTCGGAGTATTCCATGCCGTACATTTTACGGGCTCTTTCCCGGGCAAGGTAATCTTTCAGGCAGTGATAAACATTGAGACTGTGTTCAAGCAGACCGCTTTCATAAGCTCCGTGATAACGGGTGCTTGCCGGAGCGGTAAAAAAATCGCTTTTGTCGGACAGAAGATATTCAAGCAGTCTGTCCGAGCCTTCCCGGGTTATATTTGTTCTGTATATTTCGAGAAATTCTTCTTTTTTGTCCATATCAACATTGCTCCTGTAATAAAATTATAGTTTTTGGGTCGTACATTTTCGATCTTTTCTAAAATAAAGTATAACCTTTTTATATGTTTTTGTCAATAAGGATATGCACTGTATTACATTAGTGTTAAGAGTGGAGTGTTGAGAGTTAAGAGTTGAGATAAATGATAATTTACGGGGAAGCCCCCACGGGCTTTGTCACCCCCAAATTAAGTTTAAATTCAACTGTTTAAATAGGGTTGCCCCCTCAAGGGGGCGGTCAGGATTGCGTTAAGCCTTTAGTATTTCAATTTTTGACACTAAATGATAATTTAGCGCAGCAAAATTCATAATGTCCAAAACAGTCCGATGGACTGTTTTGGACAAAGCAAAATTTATTAATCTATGTTGCCAAACAGCTCACTGGGCTGTTTGGCAAGACTTAAACTATAATAATCGTTAGTGCCAAGGGGGCGCC